>JACQEC010000165.1 GCA_016200765.1 Chloroflexota bacterium
CTGATGATGATGTCCTTCTTGCGGTCGCGCAACTCGATGTAGCCGTCGGGGTGCACGACGCCCACGTCGCCGCTGTGGAACCAGCCGCCCTCAAACGCTTTGGCGGTCGCCTCCGGCTGGTGGAAGTAGCCCTGCATCACGTTGTTGCCCTGCATCACCACCTCGCCCAGCGTCGCGCCGTCGGCGGGCACGTCGTTCATCTCGCCGTCCACCACCCGCAGGCCGCCCGCGTGCACGTAGGACACGCCCTGCCGCGCCTTCAGCCGCGCCCGCTGTTCGGCGGACAGTGTGTCCCACTCCGCGTGCCACTCGCAGATGCTGTGCGGGCCGTAAGTCTCGGTCAGGCCATAGACATGGGTGATCTGCGCGCCGAGCGATTCGACCATCTGGATCAGCGTGGGTGAAGGCGGCGCGCCGGCGGTAGTGATGCGTAGCGGGCGCGTCAGGCGCAGGTCGGCGATGGCCGGGTGGTTGGTCAGCAGAATCAGCACCGTCGGCGCGGCGCAGAAGTGGCTGACGCGCTCCTCGGCGATGAGGCGCACGACGGCTGGCGGGTCCATGCGGCGCAGGCAGAGGTGCGTGCCGGCCATCGCGGTCACGCCCCAGGTGAAGCACCAGCCGTTGCAATGGAACATCGGCAGAGTCCACAGATAGACGGTGTCGGGGGTGAGGCCGATTTCGAGGCATTGGCCCAGCGCGTTCAGCGCCGCGCCGCGGTGCGAATACATCACGCCCTTGGGGCGGCCGGTCGTGCCGCTGGTGTAGTTGATGCTGATCGTGTCGTCCTCGCCGGCGGTGATCGCGATGGGTGCAGGACTGCCGCCCATCAGGAACGCTTCGTAGTCCAGCCCGGAGCCATCCTGCGACCCGCCCGGACTGGCGGCCTGCCTGTCTATGATGGGGATCATGCGTTGTAGCGCCGGCGCTCTGCCAACGAACGGCGCGACCAGCGGTGCCAGCTCGGTATCCATGAACAAGAGGCGCGCGCCGGAGTGTTCGAGAATGTACGCGATCTCCTCGCCGTTGAGGCGCGTATTGATGGCGACCAGCACCGCGCCCGCCAGCGGCACACCAAAATGCGCCTCCAACAGCGGCGGCGTGTTCGGGCACAAGAACGCCACGCGGTCGCCGCGCTCCACACCGGCGGCCGCCAGCGCGCTCGCCAAGCGGTTCACGCGCTCCGCGAACTGGCGGTAGGTATAGCGCAGGCCGCCGTAGATGACGGCCGTTTTATCGGGGAAGACCCTGGCGCTGCGCGCCAGATAGGTTAAAGGGGTCAGGGCTTCGTGCCAGACGGGATAGAACGCATCGCTGTTCATGCGTGGGGCTCCTTATGTCAATCCATCATGGCCGCGAGTTTAGCGCATTTGCGCGGGGGATGTCAACCGCCCCGGAGCCAAACGGGCAAACCGGCCCCTTCTCCCCGTGGTACTTTTGTCCTGTAACGAATGGGGCTGGCACTGCGTTATTCATCGTAGAAGTCGAGTCAATTCAATCCATTTACGGGAGGTGGATTATGATGGTCAAACTCGTTCAGACGGCCGCCGGATTTGGCACGGTGTTGTTTCTGGCCGCTACGGCAGCCCTGGCCTCGCCTGACGCCGTTGCTCACGACAGCGCCGGCGCCGGGACGACAGCCAGCACAACGATCACCAGCACCGTTCATTTCACCGGCGAGGTGCGAATTGCGCTGGCTCTGGCCAAAATCTTCAACGTGAAGGTTGAAGATGTGACGGAAGTGCGCGCTCAAGGCTTCGGCTGGGGAGAGGTCTTCACGATTTTCGCCCTCTCCAGGGCAAGCGGAAAAACGACAGCCGAAATCATCAGCCTGCGCCAGCAAGGTCTGGGCTGGGGCGAACTGATGATCCAGTTGGGGCTCAAGCGGGGCAAGCCGGAAGATCGCGGCCAGTCAGTCAAGTCGGACAAACAATCGGCGCCCGGCGGCTCGTCAGCCCGCAAGCCGGATCCGGCCAAGCAACGCTCATCCGAAGACGAGGATCACCACGATGCTGATCAGGGTCAGGGCAAAGACAGCGGCGCGCGAAGCAATCACGGCTTGCATCTTGGCCTCGGCCTGACGACATCCATCAGTTCTCGCTAGGCGAGCCTGTAGGGCTTCGCAGTCTCCTCCGTAGCGACAACCGCATCGTCAATGACGACCGACCCATCCAATGTCCGGATGGGTCTTTTTTTTGCGACGCGGCCCGGCAGGTCGTCGGGCCGATGTTGTTTCAGCGGCGCTGGGTGACCGCCCAAGCGATTGTTGCGAAATCTGGTGCCCAAGAGCGTCGCCAAACCGTTCAACAGCCGTTGAACTGTCACCCTCAAACCCTCGGGCTGATTTGGCCTTCCCCGCCGCCTATTGTATAATCTTCTTTCGGTAACTATCTCAATCTCACACACCCCCGCTTAGTGACCTTGTGCGCCGCAACACGGCGCGCGACAAGGGTGGAGGACACAACAAGGGAGGAATTGGTATGGCCGTTACATCCATGAAGTCGTTGTTGGAGGCCGGCGTTCACTTCGGCCACAAGACCGGCCGCTGGAACCCGAAGATGCGGTCGTTTATCTTCACCGAGCGCAACAGCGTCCACATCATTGACCTGCAACAGACGATGACCCGCCTCGAAAAGGCGTACGACGTAGTGCGCGAGACGGTAACGCGCGGCGGGGTCGTCTTGTTCGTCGGCACCAAAAAGCAGGCGCAGGAGATCATTGCCACCGAAGCCACGCGCGCCGCTATGCCGTATGTCAGCCAGCGCTGGCTGGGCGGCACGCTGACCAACTTTCAGACTATCCGCAAGCGCATTGACTACTTGCTAAACCTCGAAACGCGCAAACAGATGGGCGACCTTGAGCGCTTGATCAAGAAGGAGCAGTTGGTGCTCCAACGGGAGATGGACCGCCTCAACATCCGGCTGGGCGGCATCAAGACCCTGACCAAAGCGCCCGATATGCTCTTCATCGTGGACACACGCCGCGAGGAATTGGCGGTTAAAGAGGCCAGGGCCTTGAAGATTCCGATCGTCGCTATGGTGGACACCAACTCGGACCCCGACCCGATTGACTATGCGATCCCGGCCAACGACGACGCTATCCGCGCTGTCCAACTGCTGACCAGCAAGATGGCCGATGCCTGCATCGAGGGAAACCAACTGCGCGCGGCCGCCGCCGCGGAGCGCGACCGCGAAGCGGAGGCGAAAGCCACGGCGGTGCACGTGTTTGAGCCTGATGCGGACGAGGAGGCCGAGCCGTCCGCGGACTCTATGGCCGAGCCCGTCGCAGGCGAGGCATATGTCCACGGTCAGGTCTTTGAACCAGACCCCGAAGACGTAGCCGACGATCTATAATTGGGAATAGGGAGTAGGAAGTAGGGATTAGGGAGTAAGGCTGTTTCTGGGCCTCTGGCCGCCGTCGTTGCGCCTCCGGTTGCTGTCGTTGCCATCCCCTACTCCCTACTCCTTACTCCCCCGTTGAGGAGTCATGATGGACATTAGCACCGAGATGGTCAAGGAACTGCGCACGCGCACCGGCGCGGGCGTCCTCGATAGCAAAAAGGCTTTGCAAGATACCGCAGGCAATATGGAGCGCGCGGCCACACTCCTGCGCGAAAAGGGGCTGGCGCGGGCCGCGAAGAAGGCCGACCGCGAGGCCAAAGAGGGCTTGATCGAAGCCTATACCCACGCCGGCGGGCGCGTCGCCGTGATGGTCGAGGTCAACTGCGAGACCGACTTTGTGGCGCGCACGCCCGACTTCAAGGCGCTGGCGCACGATCTCGCCTTGCAGGTGGCGGCGACCGACCCGCGCTACGTGCAGGCCGCCGACGTGCCCGCCGAGGTGCTCGAAGCCGAGCGCAACGCCTACCGCGCGCTGATGGCCGATGAGAAGAAGCCCGCGCACGTGATGGACAAGATCATCGAGGGCAAGCTCAAGAAGTTCTATGAGGAAAAATGCCTGCTAAGCCAGCCGTTCATCAAAGACCCGAACCTGACCGTCGCCGACCTGATCAAACAGGCCATCGCCAAGCTCGGCGAAAACATTCAAGTGCGCCGCTTCGTCCGCTACAAACTCGGCGAATAGCGCGGCCCATCGCATCATCCGACTGGGTCACTCGGCCACTCGGTCAGTTCTGACCCGGTGAGCCGGTGACCCAGTTTTGTTAGAGCGCCGCAGTCCGGTGGCCAATTCTTTGTGAGAATCGGAGAGTGATGCCTGACTTGAAATATCACCGTATCCTGCTCAAGCTGGGAGGCGAAGCGCTGGCGGGTGAAGGCGGTTTCGGCATCAAGCCGGAACGCGCCAGCGGCCTCGCGCAGGTCATCAAGGGCGTCGTCGGCTTGGGTGTGCAGATGGCGATTGTCATCGGGTCGGGCAACATCTGGCGCGGCAAGGATGGCGCGGCGCTGGGCATGGATCGCGCGCGCGCCGACCACATCGGCATGTTAGCCACCGTGATGAACACGCTGGCCCTGCAGGACGCGCTGGATCACGCCGGGGTCGAGTCGCGCGCGCAGACGGCGATTGAAATGCGCGCAGTGGCCGAGCCGTACATCCGCGGGCGCGCCATCCGCCATCTGGAGAAGGGGCGCGTGGTGATCTTCGGCGCCGGCATCGGCAACCCCTACTTCACCACGGACACCGCTGGCGCCCTGCGCGCCAAAGAAATCAACGCCGAGATACTGATCAAGGCGACCAAAGTGGACGCGATCTACACCGCAGACCCGCAGACCCATCCCGATGCGCTCAAATTTGAATCGCTCACCTACATGGAGGCGCTGAACCTGCGCGTGGGGGTGATGGACGTCACGGCCATCTCGCTGTGCATGGAGAACCACCTGCCGATCTGTGTGGTGGACTTGTGGGAGCCGGCGAGCATCGAGAAGGTCGTGCGCGGCGAGAAAATTGGAACGATGGTCTATTAAGATAAGGAGGCACGCACCATGATCAAGGATTTGCTCAAAGAAGAAGAAACCAAGATGAAGAAGGCTATCGAATCCCTGAAACACGATTTCCAGGCCATTCGCACCGGGCGCGCCTCGCCCGCGCTGGTCGAGCAGTTGCCCGTCGAGGCCTACGAAACCACCTCGCCGCTCATCCAACTCGCCACCATCTCTGCGCCGGATGCGCGACTGCTGACGATTCGCCCGTTTGACGCCAGCGTGATGCCCAATATCGAAAAGGCCATCCTGAAGTCCGGGCTGGGCCTCACGCCCAGCAACGACGGCAAGCTGATTCGCCTGCCGATCCCGCAATTGACGGAGGAGCGCCGCCGCGAACTGGTCAAGCGCGTGCACAAGCGCGTCGAGGAGGCGCACATCGCCATCCGCAACATCCGCCACCACGCGCTGGACGACCTGAAGGAGTGGGAGAAGGAGAAATTAGGTTTATCGTCGTCGCCGACGAAGCGGGCGCGCTGAAAGAAAAAGAAGTCATGGACATCTAGCCGCGGGGAGTAGGAAGTAGGGAGTAGGAAGTAGGGAGTAGGAAGTAGGGAGTAGGGCTGTTTCTGGGCCTCCGGCCGCCTTCGTTGCGCCTCCGGAGGCGTTGCCACCCCTTACTCCTTACTCCATAATCCCTACTCCCTACTCTTTGCGCGGCAAGATGTGGATGGCGTCGCGGCGCAACGCAACCGTCTCCTGCGAGCCTACATCCAGCCCCAATCGCTGGCTGGCGCGGTACGAGGCTTGCAGTTCGAGGTCATAACCGGCCTTGGCCCCGCCGGACTGCAAATTGTGGGCGCGGAAGAAGATCGTGTCCACCGCGCCGTGCGGGCGCTTGCCCACAATCTCCCCGCTTAACTGATTGACCTGCAAATCGGGGTCTACCGGCCGGCCCGGCTTCCAGATCCAGATTTCCTCCGGGCGGATGCACAGCGTCACCCGCGCGCCTGTCGGAAAATCGGCCTGCGGCGCGCGCACGCTCATGCCCCGCCAATCCACAATCAGGTCGCCGTCTGCGCGCCCGCTCACGACGCCGTCCAGAAAGTTGCTGACGCCCATCAACTCGGCCACCGCGCGCGAGCGCGGCGCGCGCAGGACCTCTTCGCGCTCGCCAAACTGCTCAATGCGCCCGTTAATCATCACGGCGATGCGCTGGCCGAGCGTGTACGCCTCCATCCGGTCGTGGGTCACAAACAACGTGGTGACGCGCATCTCCTCCAGGATATTTTCCAGATCGCTAAGGAGCGCCGCGCGGGTCGGCGCGTCGAGCGCGCCAAACGGCTCATCGAGCAACAGCAGGTCGGGGTTGAGCGCGAGCGCGCGCGCCAGGCTGGCGCGCTGGGCTTCGCCGCCGGAGAGCGTGCGCGCGGCGCGGCGCGACAGATGGCTGATGCCCATCTTCTCCAGCCACGGCATCACGCGCGCCTTGATTTCCCCGGCCGGCAGGCCGTGCAGTTTCAGGCCGATCGCCGCGTTATCGTAGACGCTCTGGTTGAGCAACAGCGGCTCCTGAAAGACCATCGCCAGCCGCCGCCGCAGGTCAACCACCGTCAACTCGCGGCCCACTTGCTTGCCCTCGAACCGCACCTCGCCCCGCGCGATGGGAATCAAATGCGCCAGCGCCAACAGCAGGGTGCTCTTGCCCGCGCCGTTTGGCCCGACCAGCGAAATGACCTCGCCGCGCCGAATCTCAAAGGATGGGATGTCCAGCACCCCGGCCCCGCCCCGTTTGACGACCAAATCGCGCGCGCTAACTAATAGATCGGCCATGTCACGGGTCAGCGTTTTTTCTCGCCCTGCTGGATGGTCGTCAGCGCGAGGTTCACCACATAGACCAGCGCCAGCAGGATCAAGCCGAGCGCGAGGGCGAGGCCGTAGTTGCCCTTGCTGGCCTCCGTCACGGTGGCGGTGGTCAGCACGCGGGTCGAGCCTTGCAAGTTGCCGCCGACGATCATCGAAGCGCCCACCTCGGAGATGATACTGCCGAAAGCCGCCATGATCGCCGCCAGCAGGGGCAGGCGCGCCTCGCGCAGGAGCAGCCACAAGATCTGCCAGCGCGACGCGCCCAGCGCCAGCAGTTGCAGGCGCAGTTTGGGATTTAACTGCTGGATGGCGATGGTGGTCAAGCCGACGACCACGGGCACGGCGATGATAAACTGCGCGATGACAATCGCGGTCGGCGTGTAGAGCAGGTGCCAATCGCCCAGCGGGCCGTTGCGCCACAAGAAGATGGAGACCCACAAGCCGACCACCACTGGCGGCAGGGCCATGCCGGTGTTGACCAGCCCCAGCACCAGCCGCCGTCCGGGAAACTCCACCAGCGCCAGATAGACGCCCACCGGAATGCCTATCACCAGCGAGAGCAGGGTCGCCGTCAACGAGATGCGCAATGAGAGCAGGGTAATCGCCAGCGTCTCCGGGTCGTGCGTCAGGATGAGCGCGATGGCTTGACGGATGCCGTCGAGGATAAGGTCCATGGGGAATTTTGGATTTTGGATTGTTGATTTTAGATTGCTACGGTTTGCCCTGCAAGACCTGCGACTCGCTCTTTCCCGCGTCCGGCACGAACAGCGGCTGGCCGTATTGGGCGACGCCAAAGGTTCGGATCAACTCCTGCCCTACCGGAGAGACGAGATAGTCGGCAAAGGCGTTGGCGCCGTCGGCGTTGATCTTGGGCGACTTGGCCGGGTTCACGGTCATCACGTGGTAGATATTCGACAGGCCGTTATCCTTCTCCACCAGAATCTCTAGCGAGAGGCCCTTCTTGAGCGCTAGATACGTTCCGCGGTCGGCCAGCGCGTAGGCGCCCTTCTCCGACGCCACGTTCAGCGTCTGGCCCTGCCCGGCGCCGGTCTCCTGATACCACGAGCGGCCTTTCGGCTCTACTCCGGCCTCGCGCCACAGCGCCAGTTCCCTGACGTGGGTGCCCGACTGGTCGCCGCGCGAGATGAAGGCCGCACCGGCCAGCGCGATCTTGCGCAGGGCTTCTGCCGCCGCCAAGCCCCTGACCTGCGCGGGGTCATTGGCCGGCCCAACCATCACGAAGTCGTTGTGCATCACCAGCGCGCGGCGGGTGCCGTGGCCCGCGGCCATCCACGCTTCCTCGGCGGCGGGCGAATGAGACAGCACCACGTCGCCCTCGCCGCGCTCGCCCAACTTCAGAATCTCGCCACTGCCGGCGATGATCTGCTTGACCGTGTAGCCGGTGCGCTTTTCAAAATCCGGCACCAGCGCGTCGAGCAGACCGGTGTCGCGGGTGGTGGTGGTGGAGAGCAGGATCAATTCCCGGTTTGCGCCCGGCGCGCCTCCGGCGCAAGCGGCCAGCAGGGCGAGCAGGCCCAGTGTCGCCGTGGCGCGGGTGAGCAACGCTGTGACGTGGCGGATGGTCATATTCAATGAAAATGTACAGCATGTATTGGTATCACGAATCACCCGGTGTGTCAAAACGTCCGCGCCGCTAACGTTCACCGCCGAGCGCGCCAGACCCGAAGGGTTTCAACGGATTGA
>JACQEC010000166.1 GCA_016200765.1 Chloroflexota bacterium
CCTTCGGCTTGCGCCGCGCCTCGGGTGGGCGCGTCGTATAGCCCGAGACGCCGACAATTAAATCGCCCGCCCCGAGACGATAGAGGATGTCCACGCTTTCGGTCGTGGTACAGACAATGCGCTGCGGCAAATGGACGTCGTACAGAATATGCATGATACACCTCCCGTGAAAACTCGATGCCCGCGGCCTGCACCGCTTGGACGCGCTCCATCTCCCTGCCATCTTTGGTTGCATATGAGTTGAGCGAGATGTTTTGCGCTTTGAACGGCGCGACGCGCCAGCCATCCTGCGCAAAGATACGGCACCGCCATGGATGCTTAGGCGAACGAGTGAGCCAGTCCCACGACTTGGGCTTCACTCGGATCGGGCGGGGGTACACGCTCCGCATGAAGCAATCCCGCAAGCAACTCGACGCCATCAATCACGCGCGGCCCTGGTCGGCTGAAATACGCTGTCGCATTGAGTGCGTAAACTCGGCCATGCTGCACGGCGGGCATTTGCCAAAATGTTTCGGGCCACTCGATGCTCGCCAGTTCGCGCACAATCGTCTCGACGGTGTAGCCGCATGGCATCAACAGCAAATAGTCGGGCTGCGATGCGATGATCTGCTGCCACGTCAAGCGCACGGACGGTTTGCCGGGGTTGCCCAGCAATTCGGTTCCGCCCGCCAGCGCCACCATTTCAGGCACCCAATGTCCGGCGTTATAGGGCGGCATCAGCCATTCCATGCAATACACATTCGGACGCGAGGCAACCCCGCGCACCTGTGCAGTCAGGCGCGCGAGCCGCTGATGGGCATGCGCGATCAACTGCTCGGCGCGCTCGGGCACGCCCACCAGTGCGGCCACCGTGCGGACGTTGTCGAGAATACCGGCGATGGTTGTCGGTTCGAGCGAGACCACGCGTGGGTCACTGGCGAGGCGACAAGCGGCATCGCGCACCGTCTTCGACGAAACCGCGCACACGTCGCACAACTCCTGCGTGAGAATCACGTCAGGCTGCAACTCGTCCAGCAGTGCTTCGTCGAGCAGATACAGGCTCTCGCCGCGCCGCAGCCGCTCGGACACATAGGCATCCACCTCGGCCGGGCTCAAACCTGCGGGGATGGCGCTGTGCGTGAGCACGGGTTTGTCCGCGACGAGCTCTGGCGGATAGTCGCATTCGTGCGAGATGCCAACCAGCTCATTTTCAATCCCCAGCGCCGCGACGATTTCGGTCGCGCTGGGCAAGAGTGAAACGATACGCATTCTTCACCTCCAACAGCCCTGTTCAAAACTCCACGCCCGGCTGCGCCTTGATGCCCTGCGTGTACGGATGCTTGATCTCGCGCATCTCCGTCACGAGGTCGGCGAATGCGATCAACTCGGGCGGCGCATCGCGACCCGTGATGATCAGGTGCAGTTGAGGCGGCTTGTGCTCGTTCAACCAGGCGATGACCTCATGCACGTCAATCCAGCCGTACTTGAGCGCGTAAGTCATCTCGTCGAGGATCACGATGTCGAACTGTCCGCTCGCGATCTTCGCCTGCGCGAGCGCCCATGCGTCGCGCGTCTTCTGCGCCGTGGCGTCGAGGTCCTTCGACAGCCAGGTGAAGCCGTCGCCCATCGCCTGCCAGTCAATCTGCAACTTTTTCGCCGCCTTGATTTCGCCCCAATTGCCTGTGGCGTGCTTAATGAATTGTATCACGGCCACATTCATCCCGCGACCCCAGGCGCGAAACAGCACGCCGAGCGCGGCGGTCGTCTTACCTTTGCCGTTGCCCGTGTTGACAATCACCAAGCCTTTGCGCATCGTTCACTCCCAATCTGAAAAGACCTGTCAGGATTTTGACACCTGACAGGTCTGCGAAGATTTATTGGAACAACTCGGGATGAATCAACCTGATGGCTGCTTCGAGTCCATCTACGACGCGTGGCCCTGGACGGCTGACTAAACTATCTTCGATGGGAAAGGTCTTGTTATTCTTCACGGCTGAGATCACCTCCCAGCCCTTGCGCGCTTTGACGGACTCGACGGTAATGCCATACGCCGCATCGCTCAAGATGATCACCTCAGGATTGGCGCCAACGACCTGCTCCGCGCCAACTTGCGGGAACGGCGAACTGGCCGTGCCGAAAACGTTCTCGCCACCTGCCAACGTGATGATGTCATTGAGGAAGTTACCGGGCCCGACCGTGTATGGCTTGCTGGGATCGGTCGCGTCCAACTCCCAGTAGACCTTGGGCTTCGTCTTGGCGGACGCAACTTTCGCTTTGAGCGCATTCAATTTCTGTTGCATCGCGTCGGTGACTTGCTTCGCCTTGTCAGGCGCACCCATGACCTGACCGGTGAGCGTGATGTCACGCAGGATGCTGTCCATCGTGGTCTTCGCGGAGCTGATGACGACCACGGTCAACTTCAGGTCTTCCAACTTCTTGATCGTGTCCGGCGCAGTGATGCCGGCTGTCAGCACCAGGTCGGGATTGAGCGCGACGATCTGCTCAAAGTTCACCTTCATCCCGCCCACTTTGGGCAGCGCTTTGACTTCGGCTGGAAAATCCGAGAAGTCGTCCACGGCGACGAGCTTGCTACCCTGGCCAATGGCAAACAGGATTTCTGTATCGCTCGGCGCGAGCGAGACGACCTTCTGCGGTTGTTTGGCAATCGCGACTTTGCGATTGGCGCTGTCGGTGACGTTGAGCGGATACACTGAAGCATTCGTCGTGGGCACAGCAGTAGGGGCAGCAGTGGGTGCAACAGTTGGCGTCGTGGTCGGTGCTGCGGCGGGAACTTGCGTTGGCATAACGGTCGGAGCGGCCGTCGGTGCCAACGTGCTTTGCGCGGTCGGGCCGCACGCGCTGAGACCGACTAACCACAAGCACATCAGGCTCAAGAGCAATCGGTATTTGTTCATACGTCTCCTTTGGATTAATGACTTGATCGTTTCAAAAACAAAAATCCCCTTGTCCGATGACAAGGGGGATAAGGAACTAGAGCATCTGAATTCCCGCCCCCTTTCTCGCGAAGGTGCACGACGGACACAGAGGCAGGTAACCTGGCTTTGTTTAGTCACAGGGTCTATTGGTCTTGTGGTCAAATCTGTTCGACTACATGACCATCAGACCACTCGACCATGCGACTAACCTTCACAGTTGCGGGACAGCGTCGGCTTTGCACCGAACTTCCCCTTTTACGCCCAGCCTTTCGGACAGGGCACCTCTGCGTAACGTATTCGATTGTGTAACGATTATACTCCCACTCCGTCAATCAACCAATTTGGCATTTGGCGTTGACGAAAAGACCATGCCGCTTCTATCAGTCTTTGCGCCACCCAGGGCTGCGAGCCGAAGTGCAAGTGTAGATACGAGCCGAGGACATTCGCTGTGCAAAATCCGTCGGGCTTTGTTCTTGTGCCGCGTCGCAATGTATAAGTCGCATGCAGGATGCCATTCGCCTGCCACTCCGACCAATGAAACTCGTGTCCGCGCAATCGCTCCCCACGTGCGGCAATCAGGTTCGGCGCCGTCACGTCGGCTTCGGTGTAGCCGATGCTCAGGCGATCGCGCGTCATGCGCGTGCTGATCGGCAGCAGTCCGAGCATCGGCACAGGCGCACCCTCAAACGGTTCAAGTGTCTCTCCGAGGTACATCAATCCGCCGCACTCGGCGTAAATGGCTCCACCCGCGCGCACGAACTGTTGGATGGACTCGCACATGCCTTTGTTATCCGTGAGTGGCCTCGTGAACAGTTCAGGGAAGCCACCGCCGAGGTAGAGCAAATCCACCACGGGTATCTGCGTGTCGTGCAATGGCGAGAACGGGACAATTTCCGCGCCGTGATGACGCAGCAAATCTAGGTTGTCCTCGTAATAAAAATTGAACGCTTCGTCCAGCGCCACGCCAATCCGCACGCGACTGGCCGCACCCTCGCCCGCAAACAATTTGGGCGCGACCGTCGGCGGCGGTTCAGATTCTGCGATGGTCAGCAGTGCATCGAGGTCAACGCTCTGGTCTAAACGCTGCGCGATACGCGCATATATTTCGGCCTGGTCACGCTCCACCTGTGGCACGAGACCGAGATGCCGCTCAGGCATTCGCAAGCCTGCGTCAGATGGCAGGTAGCCCAAGACCTTGACAGATGTGCGCGCCTCGACCGCATCCTTCAACATCTGGTAATGTCCCGCGCTTCCGACGCGATTGAAAATCACGCCACGCACAGCCACCTGTGGATCGAACTGCTGATAGCCGAGCACCAGCGCGCCCGCCGAGCGCGCCATCGCCCCCGC
>JACQEC010000167.1 GCA_016200765.1 Chloroflexota bacterium
CAATGGCATTCGCCCCGCCGTCAATCGCTGTAGCCAAGACAGGCTGATCGCGCGGATCTCGGCAATAGGGTGGAGTTGTCGTGAGTTCAACGATGACACTGCGCTGACGTATTTGTTCGAGCAAATCACGGGCATCTGGTGCGCTAATGCGGGGGCGCAAACGCGGACGTTGCCATACGGTGTCCAGTTCCGCAAGCAATATTTCACTGCAGATCGTCTCAAAGCGTTGTTGCCGCCATGCTTCCAGCATAGGTAGCGTATATCGTCCGCCCAGCGGGGCGCGTATCCACAGATTAGTATCCACCACGACCTTCAGCACCATCAACCTGACGTGTCTGGGCCGCGAACAGCATCAATCTCGTCTTGAATAATTTCATCGCTTATCGCGTCGGCAGGCTCACGCTCGGCTAAACGGCGAATGAGCGCCCCCAGGCGCGTATCGAGTTCGGTTTCTAACAGCACACGAGCGACCTGAGCGCGCGCGGCTCCGTCTAACTGCTTGACAGCCGCCAGCACCTGATCCAGCGTCAGGTTCACCAGCACCGTATGAGATTGCCATGACATTTGCCGCCTCCTCTACAACGCCTCCACCGCCAGTTCCGCAATATCCTTAACCTGCACCTCGTCCTTGATGCCTTTGGTCGAGGTCGCGTCCTCCATCTGAATCAGGCAGTAGGAGCAGGCGGTGCCAACCGTTTTCGCGCCCACCGACTGCGCCTCCTCAAGGCGAATCATGTTCACTTTCTTGGCGCCCTTGGGCGCGAACGGCTCCATCCACATCTGCCCGCCGCCGCCGCCACAGCACAAGCCCTTGTCGCGCGAGCGCGGCATCTCGACCAGATTCGCGCCCGGAATCGCTTTGATGATCTCGCGCGGCGCATCAAAGACGCCGTTGTAGCGGCCCAGATAGCACGAATCGTGGAACGTGATCTGCGGGTCGGCCAGCGGCTTGCTCAACTTCAGCCGCCCGTCGCCAATCAGCCGCGCGATGAACTGCGAGTGGTGCATCACCTCAAAGTCGCCGCCGAACTGCGGGTAGTCGTTCTTGAGTGTGTTGAAGCAGTGCGGGCAGTGGGCGATGACCGTCTTGAACGCGTACTGCTTCATCGTCTCGATATTTTCCATGGCGAGCGTCTGGAAGAGGTATTCCTCGCCCATGCGCCGCTGCCAGTCGCCCACGCACTTCTCCTCGCGGCCCAGAATGGCGAACTTCACGTTAGCCGCCTGCAGTAACTTGACCACCGCCTTCGCCACCTTCTGATTGCGCGCGTCGTATGAGCCGGCACAGCCGACCCAGTAGAGCACCTCAACGTCCTGCGCTTCGCTCAGCGCCGACACGCCGAGCCCATCCGCCCAGCGGGCGCGGTCGGCCTGCGGCTGGCCCCACGGGTTGCCGGAGTTCGTCGTGTTGCGCAGGGAGCCTTGCGCGCTGGTCGGGATGTTGCCCTCGCTCAACGTCAGATAGCGGCGCATATCCACAATCACATCCACAATCGGGATGAAGACCGGGCACTCGCGCACGCAAGCCATACAGGTCGTGCAGGAGAAGAGTTCCTCCGGCGTGATCACCTCGCCGACCATCGCGCGGGCGTTCGCGGTGCCGGTCAGCGGGTCGTGCAGGTGGTCGCGCAGTTTGAGAATCACCTGCTTGGGGCTGAGCGGCGTGGCCTGCGCGAAGGCCGGGCAGGCCGCCTCACAGCGCCCGCACATGGTGCAGGCGTCGAAGGCCATGCGCTGTTGCCAGGTGAACTCGGCCATCTTGCTCACGCCGAAAGATTCGGCTTCTTCCAACTTGATCGGCGTGAGGGTGGGCGGCGGCGACTTCGGCGGCGCGTAGAAGACGTTCATCGGCGAGGTCAGGATGTGCAGGGCGTTCTCGTTCCACGACATCGTCGCAATCCAGACCAGCGACAACCCGGAATGGAACAGCCAGAGGCCGAAATGCAGGCCCTTCATCGTCTCGACCGGCATCAGGGCAAACAGGCCCGCCAGCGCATTGCCCACCGGCGACCACGCGCCCCACGCCGGGTGCGAGAAGGCGATGCGCAGGCCTTCGATCAGAAAGCCGGTGAGGCTGATGGTCAGCAGGGAAAGGAGCGTGACCGGGAAATCTTTGCGGTAGGTTAATTGGGACGGGCGCTGGGCGCGGCGGCGGTAGAGCGCCATCAACAGCGCGGCGATGAAAACCAGCCCGGCGATATCCAGCACCAGTTCATAACCGAGATAGAACGCCCCTTGCAGGATGCGGAAGTTAATGAAGGGTCGCGTGAAGTCCCAGTCAATGGTCGCCAGCGCGGTGCCGATGAACAGCAGGGCGAAACCCCAGAACAGGCCGACGTGCATCGTGCCGCTGTAGCGCTGGCGCACCAGCCGCTTCTGGCCGAAGACGTAGAGAAGCAGGTTCGCCGCGCCGCGCCGCAGGGGCTCAACGGCAAACGGCCGGCCGGTAAACCGCCACGCTTGCATCCGCAGCCACAGCCCCCACGCCAGCACGCCGATGGAGAGCGCGCTGGTCAGGTAGAGCGCGGCCTCGGCCCATTCGGGGACGTTGATGAAGGTTTCGCGGATTGGACCTTCAGGCATGATGCTCCTCTGTGTCGTTCTGAATTTTCTCGTAGAGTGTGTTCACCGTCTCACCGGCGAACAGTTGCTCGCGCAGGGTCAGGTAATCTCCGCTCCCCTCGCTCACCGGCAGCATCAATTCGATCTGATCGCCTTCGCTCAGGGCATGGTCTAGCCCGACCACCGTGTCGTTCACGCCAATCAGCCATGTCGCGTGATAGGGCAGACGAAGCGCGTCAAGCAGTTGGATCGGTGTCGCGCCGTCGCGCAGGTCCACCTGCGCCCCGCTCTCCCGCTCCGCTTCCGGCAAATAGCGGCACAGGTCGCCGTAGGCTGTGACATGAACGCGCATGATGAGTGGTTAGTGCTTCAGGATAGGAATATCCGCAATGATGCCGGGCGTCTTGCGCGTCATATTCAAGACGCTGATCTTGGCCGCGATGACCTGCGCCAGTTCGTGGAAAGCCTTGGCTTCCAGCGAATCGGGCTTCAGCGCGACAATCGGCTTGCCGGTGTCGCCGCCCAACCGCACGTCGGGGTTCAGCGGGATTTCGCCGAGAAACGGAATCTCCCACTGCTCCGCGGCACGGCGCCCGCCGCCGTAAGAAAAGATCTCCGTGCGCTCGCCGCAGTGCGGGCAGATGAAGTAACTCATGTTCTCGATGAGGCCCAGAATCGGCACCTCCAGTTTCTCGAAGGCGCCCACGCCCTTGCGCACGTCGGCCAGCGCCACATCCTGCGGCGTCGTGACCATGATCGCGCCGGTCAGCGGCACCGCCTGCGCGAGCGATAACTGCACGTCGCCCGTGCCGGGCGGCAGGTCAATCAGCAGGTAATCCAGATCGCCCCAGTCCACATCGCTCAAAAACTGGCGGATGACGCCGTGGAGCATCGGGCCGCGCCAGACGAGCGGCTGATCCGGCTCGACCAGAAAGCCCATAGACATGAGCTTGATGCCATACGAGCGGATGGGCTGGATTTTGCCGTTGACCGAGCGCGGGCGATCCATCACGCCCATCATCATCGGGATGTTGGGGCCGTAGACGTCCGCGTCCATCAGGCCCACATTTGCGCCCTGTTTCGCCAGCGCGAGCGCCAGATTGACGGTGACCGTGGACTTGCCCACGCCGCCCTTGCCGGAGGCGACGGCGACGGTGTTGCGCACCGGGATATTGAGTTGGCCGCGAATGCGGGTATCGGCGGCGGTGTTGGCATCCATCTTGACGATGGCCTGCTTGACGCCGGGAATCTTCATCACCGCCTGCCGCGATTCTTCCTCGATGCGGCCGGTGAACGGGCAGGCTCTGGTGGTCAGCATGACCGTGAAGCGAACCGTGGCATCCTCAATCTGCACATCGCGGATCATGTTCAGGGCGACGAGGTTGTTGCGCAGTTCCGGCTCTTGCACGGCGCTGAGCGCCGCCAGCACCTGCTGTTCTGTCACGAGAGATTTCTTGTTAGGCATCAAACGCCTTTCCCTTCAAGGTCAAACCGAGATGTATTTGGGTCTGAGGCGATTATATCATTGTAGAATTGAATCCTCAAACACTTGAGGCATCAAGGCGCTGGCGATTAAAACCGACGGCGACTCTAACGCGGGTTTGGCGCGTGCTCCAAATGAGACGCTCTCCGACGATGAGGGTATGACGCAGAATCGTCGGAGGCGTGAGGTGGTACGGGTAGGGACAGACCCGAAGGGTTTTGAAAACCCTTCGGGTCTAACGGGGCAGGCTCTAGACGTGGCCGCGGCTTCGCCCCTACGAATCGGCGTTATACCCCGGCGATGATGCTTGATTGACGAGGGCCGCACGGCCATGCTATCATCGCCCTGATGTGGAATGATA
Source organism: Chloroflexota bacterium (assembly GCA_016200765.1). GTDB lineage: Bacteria > Chloroflexota > Anaerolineae > JACRMK01 > JACRMK01 > JACQEC01. The sequence continues at coordinate 4,407 of JACQEC010000167.1, forward strand.
CTCGGTCTGCGATACCAGCCGGTATGGGGAACTTGGAATGAATGGACAGCGCTTCGCAAGCGCCTTGGTGATGATTCTGCTGGCTACGCTTACCCTCGCGGGCTGTGAGCGCGCGGAGCCAGAGCCCACGCCGGACGGGGCGAACGCCGCCCCATCGCCCACCGTCGCCGTTCCGGCCAGCACAACACCGGCGCCCCCGCGGCCAACGCCGGGCAGTCCCGCGTTTCCATACACCGTGCAGAAGGGCGATACGTTGAGCGGGATTGCCGAGCGGTTTGGCACCACGATGGAGATGCTCAAGACGCTCAACGGTCTATCCGGCGAGGTGGTGACGGCAGGCCAGTTGTTGATCATCCCGGGCACGCGGCCTACCGCCGCGCCAGCGGGCGGCTTGACAATCACCGGGGCGAGCAGTCCAACGCCCCGGCAAACAACCTACGTCGTCAAAGCCGGGGATAACCTCTATCGCATCGGGCTGAAGTTCAACATACCCTGGCAGAGCATCGCGCGCGCCAACAACATCACCGACCCGTCGTCTCTGCGCGCGGGGCAGACGCTGATCATCCCACCGCAGTAATGGGCGCCTTCGCCGACGGCGAGACGACCACCACCCGATCTAACCCCGCGCCGTCCTGATGCACGTCCAGGCTTGATGCGGGAAACGCCGCCTGGGCCATCTGCCGCACGGCTTCCGCCTGCCGCCAGCCAATCTCCAGCACGATGGCGCCGCCCGGCGCGAGGAACGCCGGCGACTGCACGAAAAACCGATGGATACACTCCAGCCCGTCCGGGCCGCCATCCAGCGCCAGACGCGGCTCATAGCTGGCGATGTCGGGCGCGAGCGCGGGCCACTCGTGATGGGCGACGTAAGGCAGGTTCGCCACCATCAGGTCGGCAGGCCCATCAGCCTGTGCCAACAAATCGCTCTGAACAAAGCGCACGCGCCCCTCTAAGTGATGCCGCGCGGCGTTGGCCTGTGCCACATCAAGAGCCGCGGCGGAGATGTCCAGCGCGACGATGGAGACTTCAAGCGGCAGGTTCGCCGCCAGCGCCAGCGCGACCGCGCCACTGCCGGTGCCCACGTCAAGCACGCGAAGCCTGCGGGTGTCGGAGGACGAGGCGGGGTGTGGTGAAGGCGAGCGGTCACGAACCCAGCCCAGCGCGCGCTCGACCAGCAGTTCCGTCTCGGGGCGGGGAATCAGCACGCGCCCATCCACCATGAGGTCAAGGCCATAGAACTCTTTGTGGCCGAGGATATAGGCCACCGGCTCATGGCTTGCGCGGCGTTCGAGCAATTGGCGAAAGCGCCGGGCCAGCGCCGGGCTGGCGGGGTCAGAGCCGTGCGCCAAGAGATTTGCGCGCGGGAGTTCGCAGGCTGACGCCAACAGCAGTTCCGCGTCGAGGCGCGCCTCCTCGATACCGGCGGATTGCAGGCGGGTGATGCCCTCGCGCAAAAGGTGGGCGATCAAGGGCGCGCGGGGGAGGGCGCAGGGGTATCCTGCCTCACGCTTCCAGCGCTCCCAACTGCCTGGCCTGATCGGCATCAATCAGCGCGTCAACGATTTCGTCGAGGTGGCCGTCGAGGATGGCGGGCAGGCGGTGGCTGTCGAGGCCGATGCGGTGGTCGGTGACACGGCTCTGGGGAAAGTTGTAGGTGCGAATCTTTTCACTGCGGTCGCCACTGCCCACCTGCGAGCGGCGGGATTGCCGTTCGGCGCTCTCGCGCTTCTGCTGTTCCATGTCGTAGAGGCGCGCGCGCAGGACCGACATGGCGCGCAGTCGGTTCTGCACCTGCGAGCGCTCGTCCTGACAGGCGACGACGAGGCCGGTGGGCAGGTGGTAGATGCGCACGGCGGTGCTGGTCTTTTGCACGTTCTGGCCGCCCGCGCCGGAGGAGCGATAGACCTCCATACGGATGTCTTCGGGCTTGATCTCCACATCTACTTCTTCGACTTCGGGCAGAATGGCGACGGTGATGGTGGAGGTGTGGATGCGCCCGGACGATTCGGTGGTGGGCACGCGCTGGACGCGATGCACGCCGCTTTCATATTTGAGCCGCGAATAGACGCCCTTGCCACGAATGAGGGCGACGACCTCCTTGTAGCCGCCGATGCCGATCTCGTTGGCATCCACCATCTCCACCTTCCAGCGCTGTTCTTCGGCGTAGCGGGTGTACATGCGGAAGAGGTCGGCGGCGAAGAGCGCGGCTTCGTCGCCGCCGGCTCCGGCGCGGATTTCGAGAAAGACGTTTTTGCTGTCGCGCGGGTCTTTGGGCAGGACGAGGCGGCGCAGTTCTTCGTGGAGGATGGCGAGGCGCTGGTCGAGCGCGGCCATCTCCTCGCGGAGGAAGGCGGCCATCTC
>JACQEC010000044.1 GCA_016200765.1 Chloroflexota bacterium
AAGAGCGACATCGCCGATTCCGACAATGACACGTTCGCAAGTCCATCTGCACGACTCCTTGACTCAGAATCCGTCAAGGAATCTTGCATCGAATTTTGCTTAAATGCCCTGTGCCTCATTAAAGGGACACTACCAGATTGTGGACGCGATCCCGAAATCGGCGTCGGGCAAAATCCTGCGCCGCCTGCTGGTCGAGCGCGAGCGCGCCAAGGCGTAGGGGCGAACGGCCGTTCGCCCCTACGGCGCTGTCCCGTGAGAGCTAAAATCGAACGGAACCGGAGGGTTCATGGCGAAGATGTGGATTGCCGGAGAGTGGCAGGATTCAGCCAGCGGCGACACGTATGACGTAATCAATCCTGCCACCGGCGAGTTGGTCGAGAGCGCGCCGAAGGGCACACGCGAGGACGCGCGGCGGGCGATTGACGCCGCCGAAGCGGCGCTGGGCGCGATGGCGGAATCCACGGCCGAGCAACGCGGCCAGTGGCTTGACAAGATGATCGAGTTGGTGCAGGCGCACAAGCCGGAACTGGCTCGCACGCTGACGATGGAGCAGGGCAAACCGGTCGGCGAAGCGGCCAATGAAATTGACCACTTCCTGCACGGCCTGCACTTTTACGCCGGCCTCGCGTCGAAGGTTCGCGGCTCGTACGTGCCGCTTCCGGCCAAAGGCACCTACGGGATGGTGATGAAACAGCCCATCGGCGTGTGCGGCGGCATTGTGCCGTGGAACTTCCCGATTACCCTGATGGGCACGAAGGTCGGCCCGGCGATTGCGGCGGGCAACACCATCGTCGTCAAACCGGCCAGCACCACGCCGCTGACCACGTTGAAAATCTGCGCCCTGCTGAGCGAAGCCGGACTGCCGAAAGGGGCCATCAACTGCATCACCGGCCCCGGCGGCGTAGTCGGCGAGGAGTTGGTCGAGAACCCCAAGGTGCGCCGCATCGCCTTCACCGGCGAGTCGGCGACGGGCCGGCATATCGGCGAGGTCTGCGGGCGTATGTTGAAACGGGTTACGCTTGAACTCGGCGGCAGTGACCCGATGATCGTCTGTGACGACGCCGATCTGGATCGCGCCGCTTCGATGGCCTCGGTGGGGCGGTACTACAACAACGGGCAGGCCTGTCTTGCCGTCAAGCGGCTATTTGTGTTCGACTCGGTGTTCGAAGCGTTCATGGATAAGCTCGCGCCGCGCGTCAAGCGGCTCAAGCCTGCCGACCCGCTCAAGCCCGACACGCGCACCGGCCCGATGCATAACCGCACCCAGCGCGACGAGATTCAGGCGCAGGTGGAGGACGCGCTGGGGCGCGGCGCGCAGGCGGTCGTCGGCGGCCAGCGGCTTGAAGGCGGCGATTTCGCCCGGGGCAATTGGTTCGCGCCGACCCTGCTGACCAGCGTGCCAGACGATGCGCGCATCGTCGTCGAAGAATCGTTCGGCCCGGCGCTGCCGGTGTTCCGCGTCAAAGATCTGGACGAGGCGATTGAGAAGGCGAACCACACCGAGTACGGCCTCGGCTCGTCCATCTGGACGCGCAATTTGAGTCACGCCTACAAAGCCGCCGACAAGATTCAGGCGGGCAATGTCTGGATCAACTCACTGCACTACGGCTACGACGAGATGCCCTTTGGCGGCGTCAAGGCCAGCGGCATTGGCCGCGAGCACGGCCCGGAAGCACTCGAATATTATTTTGAAACAAAAGGTGTTGTGATTGCCGTCAGCTAGGTGGTTAGCGCGGATGATCACCTGACTTTCCAAGGAGGAAAAACATGCTTCGCAGTACGATTGATGGCCGGACCTCTGCGCGTCGAGGCGGCCCCTTCAGCCCGCTCGCGCGCCGGTCGCGCCCGCTCTTCGACGAGAACGCCGAGGAGGAAGACGAGCTCGACGAATTCGAGGATGAAGACCTCGAAGACGAAGAGGACCTCTTAGACGAAGAGGATGAGGAGGAAGAATACGAAGACGACGATGACGATTTCTTCGACGACGAAGACGATGACGAATAAGGGCGCGGCACGATAGCGCAAGGGCAAAGTGGGCGAGCGAGATTTCGCCCATTTTGTTTCGCGCCATCCCGCGCCGCGCCCATTTCAGCACAAGTGAGACGATATGGCCCGTATGTTCATTAACGGCCAGCCTGTTGACGCATCGGATCAGCAGGTCGGCGAGATTCGCAACCCGGCCAGCGGCGAGCCGGTGGACACCGCGCCCAAAGGCACAGCGCAAGACGCACGCGCGGCCATTGACGCGGCCCACGCCGCCCGCGAGGTCTGGCGCGAGACTGACCCTTCCAGGCGCGGCGGCCTGCTGGGCAAGGCCGCGCAACAGATTGCTCAAAACGAGCGTGGCCTAGCCGCGCTGTTGACGCGCGAGCAGGGCAAGCCATTCAGTGAATCGGCGCGCGAGATACAGCGCTTCGTGCACACGCTCGAATATTACGCCGGGCTGGGCAAGAACCTTCGCGGCGGCTACCTGCCGCTTGACAATGGCGCTCATGGGTTGATCATGAAATTGCCGCTCGGCGTGTGCGCGGCGATTGTGCCGTGGAACTTTCCGATCTCATTATTGGGCAATAAGATCGCGCCCGGCCTGCTCTGCGGCAACACGTTTGTTGTCAAGCCCGCCGGCTCAACGCCGCTGACGACCATCCGTGTAATCGCCCTGATGCACGCCTGCGGCTTTCCCGACGGCGTGCTGAACATCGTCACCGGCTCCGGCAGCGTGGTGGGCCAGGAACTGCTGACCAACCCGAAAGTGCGCAAGGTGGGCTTCACCGGCGCCAGCGACACCGGCCGGCATGTCATGCGCGCGGCGGCGGAGACGATCAAGCACGTTACGCTCGAACTCGGCGGCAGTGACCCGATGATTGTGGCCGCCGACGCCGACATTGACGAAGCCGTGAGCGCGGCGTCGGTCGGGCGTTTCTACAACTGCGGGCAGGCGTGCCTCGCCATCAAGCGCCTCTACCTGTTTGACGAGATTTATGAATCGTTTCTCGATAAGCTGGCGGCGAAGGCCAAGCGGTTGACGGTGGGCGACCCCTTCAACGAGCGCACGCGCCTTGGCCCGATGCACTCGCAAGCCCAGCGCGCGGAGATCGAGGAGCAGGTGAGCGACGCGCTGGCGCGCGGCGGCAAGGCGGTTGTCGGCGGCGCGCGCCCCGCCGAGACAGCGCTGGAGAAGGGCTACTACTACCAGCCGACGCTGTTGGTGGATGCGCCGCTGGATGCGCGCGTGGCAACCGAGGAGACATTTGGGCCCGTGTTGCCGGTCTGGCGCGTCACGGATATGGATCATGCGATTGAACTGGCGAACCATTCGATTTACGGGTTAGGCTCGTCGGTCTGGACGCGCAGCATCAGTCAGGCGATGAAGGCCGCCGAGCGCATCGAGGCCGGTTACACGTGGATCAACCAGACGCAGATCATCTACGATGAACTGCCGTTTGGCGGCGTCAAGCAGAGCGGCCTCGGCAAGGAGCACGGCACCGAGGCGCTGGACTATTACACGGAAACCAAGTCGGTGGTGATGGCGAAGTGATGTCCAACCATCGCAACGAATAACTGTCCGGTTTGAAATCTGGAATCCAAAACTCATAAGGGGAACCAATGGAACTGAAGGATTTCGTGAAGTTGCAGATTGCGGGCTCGCGGCGGCTGTTCGATGCGGCGATCAACGAGACAGCGCCGGAGATGATGAACGCGAAGGTTGGCGAGCACAGCAACACCATTTCCGCCGTGCTGGCGCATGTGGTGGGCGGCGAGGATTACTTCATCAATATGGCGATTCAGGGCAAGCCGCGCCGGTGGGAAAGCGAGGGTTGGGGCGCGAGGTTGGGCATTACGTCACAGCTCGGGCGCGACTGGGCGATTCAGATTTCAGACCTGGCGGCCTTTCGCGAATATATAACGGCGGTGCGCGCGTCCACCGACGCATACCTCGAAACGGTCACGCCCGAAGAACTGGACCGCAAGGTGATGGTTTTCGGCAATGAGCGGCCGGTGGCCAACGTACTGGCCCTCATCGCCACGCATTCCGGCGGCCACGCGGGCGAAATCGCCACACTCAAGGGTGTGCAAGGCGTAAAGGGACTGCCGTTCTATTGACCTTCAGGTAAGGTGGTTAAGGGACAGACCGACATGGTGAATGAAGCTGAGAATGAGATCAGGGCGACGACGGAGGCGTGCGAAGCCCCGATCCAACGCGCGCCGAACCTGAGT
>JACQEC010000168.1 GCA_016200765.1 Chloroflexota bacterium
CCCGTAAGAGCGACATCGCCGATTCCGACAATGACACGTTCGCAAGTCCATCTGCACGACTCCTTGACTCAGAATCCGTCAAGGAATCTTGCATCGAATTTTGCTTAAATGCCCTGTGCCTCATTAAAGGGACACTACCCGCGATTCTGAAAGGCCGCAAAGGACACGACCACGCACACTGAGAATCGCTGGCGCTCCGCAATCGAAGTTGCCGGCGGTGGACGCGCATGATACAATAGTCCCCATCTCTTCCAATTCACGCGAGGTGCCGGTGAGCCTATCCGCAGAGTTTCCCTTTGAGTGGGAAAACCCCGAAGACGCCAAATTGTTCTGGACGCGCGACACGGTGCATGAGCCGAAGCCCTCTCTGCCCTTCCGCCACTCGTTCAGCCGCGACCTGATCGGAGCGGGCATCGGACGGGTACATCAGGTCTTTCCGTTCCCCGGGTCGAGCCGCTCAATCCGCGTCAACGGCTATACATTCAGCACGGATATGCCGGATCCGCCCGATGTCGCCGCCAGCAAGATACAGCAGTTGACGGCGATTATCCCGCAGCACATCGCCGACCTGCCCCGCCGCTGGCGCGAGGAGTTCCAGCCCGAGCTGGAGCGCGACCTCGGACGCTGGCGGGAGACGAACCTGCCCGGCCTGACCTGGGACGAGTTGGTTTCCCATCTTGAGCAGGTCTTTGAAACCACCAAACGCCATTGGGAGATTCACTTCCTCGTCGTTTACCCCGTCATCTCCGCGAGCAAGCCGCTGTCCGAAATGTACGCGCGCTTGACCGGCGACACGGATGAGCAGACGCCCTACCGGCTCCTGGCCGGCTTCCCCAGCAAGACTACCGAGCGCGACCTCGCGCTGTGGGAACTCTCGGAGATGGCCCGCCGCGCGCCCGCGGTTATGGACACGTTTCTAGTCTTGCCGCCGGATGAAGTGCTGTCCGAGTTGCGCGAATTGCCCGCCTCTGAAGGCGGAGCGTTTCTGACGCAACTCGAACAATATCTGGCCACCTATGGCGACCGCGGCGAAGGCTCGCTCGAGGAGCCAACCTGGAAAGAAGACCCCACCTTCGTGCTGCTCGCCGTAAAAGCCTACCTGACGGGCAGGCCGCGACACCCGCAGGACGAACTGAAGGCCATCGCCGACGAGCGCGAGCGGCTGGAGGCCGAAACGCTGGCGCGGATCGCCGAAGCCGAGCGCGGCGCGTTCCAGCGCGTGCTGGCGGCGGCGCAGGCGGTCTATCCCCTGCGCGAGACCCACGCTTTCTACATTGATCAGGCAGGCATGTCGCAGGTGCGCTACGTGGTCGTCGAGGTCGGCAAGCGGCTGGCGGCCCTTCGACAGGCTCAGGGCAGGGTGCTGGCGCAACCGCAAGACGTGTTCTATCTGGAGATACCGGAACTGCTCGACGTCATCCACCATCCCCGCGATGTCAGTCCGCTGGTCGCCCAGCGCCGCGCCGACTACGAGCGCTGGGACAAACTGGTGGCGCCGGCCTCGATTGGCGCGCCCCAGCCCGCGCAGGGGGGCGACCCCGAACTGGCGAAGTTCTTCCGCCCGATAGACACCACCCTGCCCGCGGGCATCATCAAGGAGTTAAAAGGCGCGGGCGGCTCGAAGGGCATCGCGCGCGGCCCGGCGCGTGTCGTGCGTGAAACCCATGAGTTCTGGCGCGTTCAGCCCGGCGATATTCTGGTCGCCCCGACCACCATGCCGCCGTGGACGCCGCTCTTCCGCGTCATCGCCGGCCTGGTCACCGACTCGGGCGGGGTGCTGTCGCACGGGGCCATCGTCGCCCGCGAATACGGCCTGCCGGCGGTCGTCGGCACGGGCTACGCCACGCGCGCGCTGAAAGACGGCCAGATGGTCGAGGTGGATGGCGCGCGGGGTGTGGTAACGCTCATCAACATCGAAACTTCACGCCGCGAAAGCGCATGACCACGCGCCCATTCGACACCCTTCGACAGGCTCAAGGCGCTAAGGTCGGGATGCGCCCCCGCTGGGTTGCTCTGCTGGCTATCAGCCTGGGCGTGCTGATCCAGCCGCTGAACTCCACGATGCTGGTCGTGGCTCTGCCGCGCATTGGCGCCGCGCTGGGGGTGGATGCCGCGCTCAGCGCGTGGCTCATCACGGCCTACCTGCTGGCTACGGTTATCGCCCAACCCACGCTTGGCAAGCTCGGCGACCGGCTGGGGCATCGCCGCATGTTTCTGGCTGGCGAGGTTGTCTCCGGCCTCGGCGCGCTGGCGGCCAGCGCCGCCGGAGATTTCCCTTCGCTGGTGCTGTTCCGCGTGGTGCAGGCTGTGGCCGGTGCGGCGCTGGTGCCTAGCGGGGTCGCGTTACTGCGCGACCTGTACGGGCCGCACGAGCGGGGCCGCGCGCTGGGCATCTACAGCGCGGCGCTGGGGCTGACGGCGGCGGCCGGGCCGGTGCTCGGCGGCTATTTGCTCGGCTTTGGCGATTGGCCTGTCCTCTTTTATGTCAGCGTGCCGGTCATTGCGCTGAGCATCGCCCTGATGCTCTATGCCGTGCCCCAACGACCGGCTCAGGACGCGCCCCGGCACCGCTTCGACGTGTGGGGGGCAGTCACGGCGGGCGCCGCCCTGCTGGGCTTCCTGCTCGCGCTCTCGCTGGGCCCGCGCGCGGGCTGGACATCGGCTGTGGTCGTCGTGTCAGGCGTGGCCGCTGTAGTCTTTGGCATCCTCTTCTTCGCGCAGGAGCGCCGCCATCCGGAGCCGGTCGTCAACCTGCGCTTCTTCCGCAATCCTGCCTTCGCGTCGGCGGTGGCCTCGATCTTCTTTCAGAATATGGTCATGTACTCGACGCTCATCCTCATCCCCCTCTTCTTACAAAACGTGCAGAAGCGCCCCGCCTCCGATACCGGCGTTCTGCTGGCGGTGATGTCAGCCACCTCTGCGGTGCTGACGCCGATTGGGGGCAGTCTGTCCGACCGCGTGGGGCGGCGCTGGCCGGTCGTCTTCGGCGCGTTGCTGGTCTTGGCCGGGGTGTCGTTACAGATCACCCTGCGGGAGACGACCTCGCTCACGTGGATCGCGGCAGGGTTGGCGGCGGCGGGGATGGGGCTGGGGCTGTCGAGCGCGGCCATGCAGACCGCGGCCATCGAGGCGTTTCCGGCGGATGTGGCGGGCAGCGCCGCCGGGCTCTACTCCACCCTGCGCTATCTGGGTAGTACCATCGGCTCGGCGCTCATCGCGATTGCGCTGGCCGGCGAATCCAACTCCGCCGCCGCGTTTGGGCGCGCGTTTAGCTGGTTTACGCTGGCGGCACTGGCGGCGGTCGCCAGCGCGTGGGGGCTGCCGACAAAGGGGCCGATAGCAGATAGCCGATGGCAGATAGCGGATAGCAGATAGCGAATAGCAAACCGCCATCGCCCATCAGCCATCAGCCAAGCGACCTTAAAATTTCGCGCCGGTCCGAGTAGCGTCATGAGAAAAAGATACCGGGAGGGAATCGTCGCCTCATGAGAAAAAGTTACCGAACGTTACTGGCTGGAACGCGTGCAATCATGTCATCAATCTGCTGTTTGAGTCTGACGACATCGAGTGTGGCGTGAAC
>JACQEC010000169.1 GCA_016200765.1 Chloroflexota bacterium
AACACGATGCTGACGGTCATCCACGGACGCGGCGGCAAGCCCACGCGAATCTCGGCGTATGACCAACCGACGGCCAGGCCGCCGAGCGCGGCAATCACCAACCCGGCGGGGAGAATGAACCAGATGGGTTCTATCCAGAAGTGATGGATGGTGAGAAAGACTAACAATCCCGCCACCCCCGCCAACACGCCGGCTATGAGTTCAGGTGTCATCATGCTTCCCTCCCGTTGACTGTGCGGTTCACTTTCCAAACTCTTATCCGAACTTTTCGGCACACGGGGCTCTTCAAAGTCTCTTGACAAGTTGGCAAGATTCCGTTCCTCGCTCGTGACGGATAGCCATATCCGCCACTCAAGGCTGCTGGATTTGGCAATCCAGCGGGAGCGAAGGTCGCCACTAACGACTTTTGAGGGGCTCTGTTTCGGCGCGACATCGGCTTGACGCGCCATAGGGCAATTTGGTAAACTACTGCCGCCGCGAGTGTCAGCGCACTGCGCGGCTTTCTTTACTTTTCTCAGGATAGCCCCTAAGGTTCGATTTTCAAAATGGCGTTGCCGCTGTGACAGCTGCACGGGCGCGCGAGACTCATATGACAAGTGGAGCCGCGAGATGACCCGCGCGCGCTTGCGCGACTTGGGTATCGCCATAGGCGTGCTGGCAACCGGCGCGCACAACGCCATCACCGACGTGGCCGGAGTGCGCGTCGGGCATACAACGCTGATCTCCGGTGAGGGCGCGCTGGTGCCGGGGCGCGGGCCCGTGCGCACCGGTGTGACGGTCATCCTGCCGCATGGCGGCAACCTGTTCCGCGACAAAGTACATGCGGCCGTTCACACGATTAACGGCTTTGGCAAAGTCTTCGGCTTCGAGCAGGTGCGCGAACTGGGGCTAATCGAGTCGCCGGTTGCGCTCACCAACACGCTCAACGTGGGGCTGGTGGCCGACGCGCTGGTCCAGCACGCCATCGAGCAGAATCCGGCGATTGGCATCAGCACGTCCAGCGTCAACGTGGTGGTTGGGGAGACCAACGACGGCTATCTCAACGACCTGCAGGGCCGCCACGTGCGCGCCGAGCATGTGCGGGCGGCCATCGCCTCGGCGGCGGCCGGGCCGGTCGCCGAAGGCGCGGTCGGCGCGGGCACCGGCACGACCTGTTTCGGCTGGAAAGGCGGCATCGGCACGTCCAGCCGCGTCGTGCCGCCACAGGACGGCGGCTTCACGATGGGCGCGCTGGTGCAGTCAAACTTTGGCGGCGCGCGCGATCTGATGGTGAACGGCGTGCCTGTTGGGCTTCACCTGCGGCCGCCCGACGCGCCGACCCGGCCCGTGCGTGATGCCGGCTCGATTATGATGGTGCTGGCAACGGATGCGCCGCTGACCTCGCGCCAACTGCGCCGGCTGTGCGCGCGCGCGGCCGCGGGGCTGGCGCGCACCGGTAGTGTCTATGCTCATGGCAGTGGCGATTTCGTCATCACCTTCAGCACGGCAGAGCCATCCGCGCATGAGCCAGCATCTCTGACGGCGGCTCGCACCGTGCTGGCCGACGAGGCAAGGGCCATGCGCTGGCTCTTTCCCGCGGTGGTCGAAGCCGTTGAGGAGGCCATTGTGAACTCGCTCTTCCGCGCCGAGACGACGGTTGGGCGCGACGGCCACACGGCCTATGGCCTGCCCATCGCGGATGCCGCCGCGCTCGTGCGCGAATATCAACAGCAAACAGGAGCCGCAACATGACCCGTGCGCGACTGCGCGATCTGGGCATTACCATCGGCACACTGCCGACGGGCGAGCACAACGCGATCACCGATGTGCCGGGGATATGGGTTGGGCACTCGACGATCATCGCCGACGAGCCGCGCGTCGCGCGCACCGGCGTGACGATTATCACCCCGCGCGAAGGGATGATTGACCATAATCAAGCCTTCGCCGGCTACCATTCGTTCAACGGCAACGGCGAAATGACCGGCCTGCTGTGGGTGGAGGAGTCCGGGATGCTGGGCTCGCCGATTGCCATCACGAACACCCATCAGGTTGGCGTGGTGCGCGACGCGCTCGTCGCTTACGAAGCCGAGCGCGGCGACGGGACGCGCTTCTTTTTGCCGGTGGTGGCCGAAACTTTTGACGGATGGCTCAACGACATCGGCGGTTTTCATGTCACCAAGGAGCATGTCTATGCGGCGCTGGCCGCGGCGCGCGGCGGGCCGGTGGCCGAGGGGAACGTCGGCGGCGGCACGGGCATGATGTGCCACGACTTCAAGGGCGGCATTGGCACCGCCTCGCGGGTTGTGGACAGCCAGAGCGGCCATTACACGGTGGGCGCTCTGGTGCAGGCCAACTACGGCAGTCGCCACCTCTTGCGCGTGGATGGGGTGCCCGTGGGCCGGGAGATCGGCTTTGAGCATACACCCGCGCCGCGCCGTGAAGCGCCGCGCACCGGCTCCATCATCGTCGTCATCGCCAGCGATGCCCCCCTCCTGCCGATGCAGTGCAAACGCTTGGCCCAGCGCGCAACGGTTGGGCTGGCGCGCGCGGGGGGCGTGGGCGCGAACAGCAGTGGCGACATCTTTCTGGCGTTTGCGACGGGCAACGACCTGCTATTGGGGGCCAAAGCGCCTGTGGAGTTGAGGATGGTGCCCAACCACCACATGACGCCGTTCTTCGAGGCGGTCGCCGAGGCGGTGGAAGAGTCCATCCTCAACGCGCTGACCGCCGCCGAGACGATGGTCGGCTTTCAGGGGCGCACGGCCTATGCCCTGCCGCTCGACGAACTTCAGCGGGTGTGGCGCAAGCATCGCCCGGCCTGAAGCCGGCCTGATGGCCGATGGCTGATGGCTATCTGCCATTCGCTATCTGCTATCGGCTATTGGTGATAGCAAGAGGTGATGGTGAACACAACGCATCCCACTGACAAAAGCGTGTTAGCGCGGCCCGTTTGGATGGCGGCGTGGCTGTTGCTCTGCATTCTGCTCTCCGCGTGCGCCCTGACCGACTTGACGAGCGCGCCGGTCTCCGAGAACACGCCCGCGCGCCCGCCAGCGTCCACCGCGCCGGCCAACCCGACAACGGCAACCGGGCGACCGACCGATCAGCCAACGCTCACCCCCGAACCGCTTCGGGGGCAGGCCGCGTCGCCCTTCAGCGCCGACCCGCAGATTGCCTTCGCGCAAAAATTCGACGGCAAAGACGCCTACGAGTTCACCCGTTTCCTGACCTCGGCGGAACTGGCGGGACGCAAGGCCGGTGCCGCCGGGGGCGACAAGGCCGCGGACTACATTGCGCAGGCGTTCAAGGCGGCGGGCCTGAAGCCGGTCGGTGATAACAACACCTACTTCCAGAGTCTCACCCTGCCCTTTATTGATCTGGGCGAGCCGCCCACGCTGAAGATTCTCAACGCCGATGGCAGTGTGAAGCGGGCGTTCCAGTTTCGCGCCGACTTTCGCGAAAGCGGCTCGTGGCTGTCCAGCGATGGGCATGCCGAGGGCCCGCTGGTCTTTCTGGGGCGCGCGGGCAACCGCGATATGGATCTGGCGGGCGACCTCAAAGGCAAGATCGCGCTGATTCTGCCCCCGCCCAACACGCCCGTACAGCGGCTGATGGACGCGGTCTCGGCGAGGGGCATCACCGGCCTCATCGCGATTACCGGCAGCGCCGATGGCTTGAAGTTTAAGAGTTCGTATATCGTCGGCAGTCAGCGCGCCGGAGAGACGCGCGCCCTGCTGGTGGTCAGCCGCGCAGTAGCCGACGACCTGCTGAGCGGCAGTGGCGCGACCCTGCGGGAGCTGGAAGATAAGCTTAACCGCGATGGCGCGGCTTTCGCGGCGACGCCCAACCGGGTGGCGATGACGATGCGCCTGGCCTCGCTGGCCGACCGCCCCACCCGCAACGTCATCGGCGTGATAGCGGGCAGTGACCCCGCGCTCGCTAACGAGGTCGTGATGGTGGGCGGCCACTACGACCATGTGGGCGCCGACCCCGGCGGCATCCTATTTCAGGGGGCGAACGACAACGCCTCCGGCACCGCCGTCGTGATGGCCCTCGCCGCCCACTTCGCCCAAAACAACATTCGGCTCAAGCGCACGATTGTCTTTGCCGCGTGGACAGCCGAGGAGTCCGGCTTAGTCGGCTCGAAGTATTACGTTGAGCACCCCATCTTCCCGCTGAAGCAGACCATCGCCTACATCAATCTCGATGTGGTGGGCGCGGGCGAAGGGCAAGGCCTGACCGTCACCAACGATTCGCCGTCGCTGGGCGACGTCGCGCGCGCGAGCGCGAAGGACCTTGGGATCAAGACGGGCGGCGGCGGCGCGGGCGGCGGCAGTGATCACGAGTCGTTCCTCGAAAAAGGCGTGCGCTCGACGTTCTTTATCTGGCAGAACTACGGCTCGATCCACACACCCGACGACACCTTTGATCAGATTGATGTCAATAAGCTAAAGGCCACCGGTCAGGTTGCCGCGCTCACGCTGTTGAGGCTGGCGCAGGGCCAGTAAGACGCGGGCGCGGCGAGAAAGGCATTTCTCATGAGCAATCCGCAGGTCGTCAGCGGCGAGCGTTTTCCGTCGCGCCGCTCGATGGTCGCGTCCAAAAACGGCATCGTCGCCACCAGCCAGCCCCTGGCGACTATGGCGGGCGTGCGTATCCTGATGCAGGGCGGCAACGCTTTCGATGCCGCCGTCGCCGCCAGCGCCGCCATTAACGTCACCGAGCCGATGACCAACGGCGTCGGCGGCGATATGTTTGCGCTGAACTATCTGGCCCCCGATCCCAGTCGGGGGCTGGCCGAGAGCCGGCAAGTGACCGCGCTCAACGGCAGTGGGCGCGCCCCGCGCAAGGCCACTCTCAAATATTATCAGGACAGGGGCTTCCAGCAGATGCCCGTGATGGGGATGCTGGCGGTCACCACGCCGGGCACGGTGGATGGCTGGGCGACCCTGCTGAAGGTTCACGGCACGATGACGCTGGGGCAAGTCTTGCAGCCGGCGATTGAACTGGCGAGCGAGGGCTTCCCCGTATCGGAGATGATGGCGCGGAGTTGGGGCCACATTGCCGCACGGGTCAAGGACTATCCGGAAACGATTCAAACCTACTTCATCGCCGGCCGCGCGCCGCGCGCGGGCGAAATCTTCCGCAACCCGAACATGGCGCGCACCTTGCGGCTGATTGCCGAGCAGGGGCGCGACGCCTTCTATCTGGGGGAGATCGCGGAAAAGATTGTGCGCGCCTCCGAGCAGTACGGCGGGCTTTTCACGATGCAGGATTTGGCCGAGCACACCAGCACGTGGGATGAGCCGATCGCGGTGGACTACGGCGGCTATCGGGTTTACGAGTGCCCGCCAAACGGGCAGGGCATCGCCGCGCTGATGGCGCTGAACCTCGTCCGCGAG
>JACQEC010000189.1 GCA_016200765.1 Chloroflexota bacterium
AGGTTTTCGAGAAAACGATCCGCGCTTCGGCCCATGGTTTCTGCAGCAAATTTCAAGCCCGCTTTGTCAGCATCTGTCCATACGTCTGATCGAACTGTGCCGACCATTGTAAACGAAAATTCCTTGCCCACTCTCTTTGATACTTCACTTCCATTTTTGACCAATCCGATGGTTTGATTCGCAGAGTTTTCGACCCAGCATTCCCTTTCTCCATATGGAGCGAAGCCATCTGTGCGTCCGGCTATTTTCCCGGTGGAATCGAATATGTCGGCTCGCCTTTCGGCGTGCTGTGATTTGACAGAGCCGATAGGTCTGCTTGAGTTAGAATATACAGTAGCCTCTGTATCAGGCGGGAAACTCTTGTACTCAACTTTTCCCACCTCTTGTCCATTTGTGTTGTAAATTTGGCATATTGCCATTGCTGGCCTCCTGGTCTTTGATAAGATCATCTGAATGGTTTCGCCTGCCAAGCGCAGACGAATCGCGGGCTGGCGGGCAGACAGTTCGTCTTGCATAGTTGCCTCCTGTGGGCGCTGGCGGTTACCCACAGCCACTATGCGACGAACTGCCGCCTAGTCCGGTCTCTAAACTCTACGATGCGCTGTCGTATCGCATGTAGGCTTCACACCCACCAGCGCGTCAAGGACTTCTTCCAGTATCGCGTCGGCCTTGGCGCGCATCTCCTCGTCGGTCGCGTCCTGTATCGGGTGCGGCACGAACACGCGGCGCACGTCCGGCAGGCCGAGCGCCTCCGACTGCGCGCGAGCCGCCTCGACAAACGCCGCCGAGGCCACAAAGACCGAGGGCTTGCCCTGAATTTCAAACCAGACCGTGTCATGCACACTGCATGTGGTGCACGACCCTCAGTCGGCCAGCGCCTCGATCACGAAGTGGTTCTCCGCCGCAATCTGCCGGCGCAGGGCGTCGGGCGCGGGCTTGGTGTAGGTCGGCTTGCGGTAGCGCCGGAACTGCACGCCGGGCAGGCTCTCCGCCAGCCGCGCCGCCAGCCGGTCCATCAAGACGTCGCCGCGCGGCTTGCTGATGTCCACCAGCGCCACCGAGCCGTTGAGCGACCCCGTGCGCTGTGACAGCGCGCGCCGCACCGGCACGCGCTCATCCGTCGGGTCTAATATCTGCGTCATCACACCTCCTCGATTTTCCGGCTCACGACGATGGAACCGGTCGGGCCGCTCACCCAGCCGCCAAAGATGGCGGAGAATTTGCCCGCCTCGCCTCCGGCGACCGCGATGTGGATATTCTCCGCGCCGCGAAACTTGGGGATGAGTTGGCTCAATTGATCTTCGCTGGGGCCGTCCGGCCCGAAGCGGCGCGGCGGGATGCCGTCGCCGCTCTCGTCGTCGGCCAGCAGGTCGCGCAAGGGCCGCGCGGTGATCTCTTGAATGCGCTTGCGCAGGTCGTTCTTGCTCCATCGCTCGCGCTCCAACGTCATCGCGTGTTCCGGGCAGACTACCAGCAGGGTGTCGCCGTAGAAGTGCATCTGGGGATGCCACACGCTTTCCAGCCCCAGCCCCAGACTGCCGCCCAGCGCGCGCGCTGTGCGCGAGGTCTGGTCGGCGATGCCGCGCGGCCCTTCGAGCGCGAAG
The DNA here is from genome assembly GCA_016200765.1 of Chloroflexota bacterium. GTDB lineage: Bacteria > Chloroflexota > Anaerolineae > JACRMK01 > JACRMK01 > JACQEC01. The sequence goes on from JACQEC010000189.1 coordinate 1,605, forward strand.
ACCGTCACCACGTTGTCACTCGCGCCGAAGCCGCGCTCGACATGCAGGGGCTCCCACGGACTGCGCTCTTCCCACTCCGCAAAGCACATCGTATATTTGGCGGGCGACGCCAGCGCCGCGCGCTCGACCCCGCCCGGCTTCGCGCCGCCGAGGTTGCGCAGGGCCAGTTTCAGCGCGCGCCCGATGGTGGCGTTGGCGCGGTTGCCCGCGCCGAGCGCGCTGACGCCCATGTTCATGCCGATGCGGTGGCGGATCGGGCCGTTGACGACGATGACCGGCGTCGCGCCCCAGGTCGTCGCCATGACCCCGTGAATGTTGAACTCGTCGGTGCAGACCGCTTCCAGCGCGGCGATCACCACCGGCAGGTATTCGGGCTTGCAACCGGCCATCACCGCGTTGACCGCAACCTTTTCCACCGTCGCCGGGGCCATGTTGGGCGGCACGATGGCGACCAGCTCCTGCGGGTCGCGTCGCGTGCCCGCCAGCATCCGGATCACGCGCTCCGGCGTCGGCGGGACGACCGGCAGGCCGTCGGTCAGGCCCTGATCGAACATGAACTCAAATTCGTCGTCGGCCGGGGCAATCTCGATACGCCGCGCGCGCAGGGGACTGCCTTCGGCTTCGGCGGCCAGCCGCTCGGCGATGCCGGGCTCCACCGATTTGGAGCCACAGCCGGGCCGCCAGTCGGGGTAGGCGTCCCAATCCACGGTGGGCGCGGGACGCTGGCTGAGTTGCGCGACCTCCGTAAAGAGCGCCTGCCACTCCGGCTTGCTAAACCCGATCAAACGGCGCAGTTCCTGCCCCTGCGCGTCCGCCAGCACGAGTGCGGGCACAATCTCCAGCGCGTAGGCGAAGGAGACGCGCAAGGCGGAGTCGTCGAGCATCGGCGCGCTGAGTTGGTGGCGCTCGACGAGGAGCGCGTTGCCCGCCGCGTCCTGGCCGACAGCCCACACGTCCACCAGTTCCCCAAACGCGCGGTAGGCCGCTTCAATCAGCGGCATGGAGAGGTTGCAGGTCGGGCAGTCTTCCTTGACGAAGCACAGCAGGGCCAGCCGCCCCGTTGGGAAGGCGCGAGGTTGCTCGCGGCGGTCTTGCAGTTTGAAAGATGGCAGGGTCATCATCAGCCTCTACGGCAGTTCCAGCGCGCGCATCAGGCACACCCACGTCTTCAGCGTCAGGTGACTGCGGCGGGCGAGCAGGCGCGCGCTCTCGTCCCACAACTGCTGGTCAAGGTGATTGGGTTTGGGCCGCGTGGCGCGGGTCTCGTCCCAGTGGGTGGGGTCATGGTAGCCGGTCAGCAAGACGACCTCCATCGGCGTGGTGGCCGCCCGCGTCGTCCACAGGCCAAGGATGTGCGCGCCCTGCGCCTCGATGCGCGGCCAGACGCCTTCGGCGGAACAGTGCACAAACTCGTCGAGGTCGGACGGTTGGATAAGAAAGCGGCGATAGCCATAAACCTGCCGCCGGTCTGCGGGGGACAGTTCGGCTTTGGGGCGCGACGACACAGCGCGCAGGAGGCGCACTTCCTCCCGTTCAATCAGCGGGCGATGATGCGCCACGCTGTTCTGCTGGGCGCGCTCCCACGCGCTGAGGTCCGGGAAACGGGTGATCTGCAAGAGTTCATCCGGCGGGTCGCCGATCAAGCCGCCCAGCAGGCACAGGACGTGCGCGCCGTGATCGGAGAGCGCGGGCCAGATGCTCTCGCGGCTCAACCGCTGATATTCCATCGCCAGTCCCCGGCGGACGAGGACCCGGCGTTCTTCGTAGATCATAACAGACCAGTTGATGTGGAGATGTCGTACCCGTGCGCCCCTATTATAGATGAACTGCGGGCGTTGACAAGAGAACGGCCGCGAGGACATAACGCACATTCGTAGGGGCGAAGCAACGGCCACGCCTCACCGCGTTTGGCAACAAGATGGCTGGCCGTGGCTTCGCCCATTCCCTGCTTCGCCTCGCACGGGCGAAGCCGCGCGTGGACATGACCACGTTGCAAGACCGCTGCCTGACGCGCTGCTTCGCCCCTACGCGCACGCTCTCGCCTCTCCGATGATTCCGCGTTATCCCCCAGCTCCTTACACCTGTCGCATTGTAGGGGCAGGGCTTGTCCCTGCCCGCTTGCCCCTGCCCGCTGGGCGAGCGCAAGGCCATTGGTCAAAGGTTAAGGAATTAATCGCCTTGTCAAGAGGCAAACGGTGCCGGGTAGCACTCCACTAAAGCCTGGTGGGGCACTTTCGAGACGGATTCCATGCTCAAGCCTGTTCAATTTAGGCTAGAAATCGAGTGCCTGGAACCCAATAATGTCTCACCACGCTTAAGTGTGGTGCTACCCAAACGCGAATGGCCTGTTTCAAATTGAGAATGGCTGCTCACATTGCCACTTGACAAATGTTCAATGACCTTAACCTTTGACCAATGGTACAAGACCCGCCCCTACCGATGGGCTTTGCAACAACCGTTCGGACCCGTCCGCCGCGCCGCATGGCCGGCGCGCGCCCGCGCAAGATTAACCCGACATGAGAGTATTCGAGCGGCTGAAACTTCCATTTTACGCCGGGCGTGACCATCAGTAGAACCTTGGCCCGTCCTAGAGGTGTACCATGCCACTGACTCGCAGGCAGTTCTTGATTGGCGCCGCCACCGTTGGCGCGGCCGGCGCGGCGGCGGGCTGCACGCCGGACTGGATGGCCGGTCTCGACGAGACGCGCACGCCGGACTGGATGGCCGGTCTCGACGAGACGCCCACCCCGAGCGCTAACCCATCGTACAGCACCGGGCCGATCATCTGGACGCCCACCCCACCGGCGGCGCTGTCGAAGATGGCCGCGGCCGCCTCGCCCGTTGCGCTGGCGCTGGTGCGCATGACCTTCGGCCCGCGCCCCGGCGACGTCGAGCGCGTGGAGCAGATGGGGCTGGACAAATATATTGACGAGCAGTTGCATCCCGAATCCATTGACGACAGCGCGCTGGATAAGATGCTCGAATCGTTCCCATCGCTGACGATGTCGCTCGAAGCGTTGTTCGAGAACTACCCGCAACCGAGGCCCCAGCCCCGCCCCACGCCCAACCCGACGCCTGCGCCCAACGCCACGCCCGTTCCACAGCCCACCGAGCCGCCGCGCGCTCAACGCCCCCAAGGCCCGCAACAGATCGTGGCCGAATTGCAAGAAGCCACCCTGCTCCGCGCCCTCTACGGCCGGCGCCAACTCTATGAAATGATGGTGGACTTCTGGACGAACCACTTCAATATCTATATCGCCAAAGATAATGTCAAATGGATGAAGACGGTGGACGACCGCGAGGTGATGCGCAAGCACGCCTTGGGCAAGTTCAAAGACCTCCTGCTCGCCAGCGCCCAAAGCCCGGCCATGCTGGAATATCTGGATAACCGCATCAGCATCAAGGGTAAGCCCAACGAGAACTACGCGCGCGAGGTCATGGAACTGCACACGCTCGGCGTGGACGGAGGCTACACCTATCCCGACATCCAGAACGTCGCGCGCGCCTTCACCGGCTGGACGGTGATCGAGAACCGCTTCAACCCTACGGCCAGCGCCGGCTATATCTTCAACGCGCGGATGCACGACGACGACGAGAAGACGGTGCTCGGCGTGAAGATTCCGAGGGGCGGCGGCGAGAAGGATGGCCAGCGGGTGATTGAGATTCTGGCGAACCACCCCTCAACCGCCAAGTTCCTCGCCACCAAACTCGTGCGCCGCTTCGTCTCCGACACGCCGCCCGACGCGCTCGTCCAGCGCGTGGCGGCCGCCTACCAGAAGACCGGCGGCGACATCCGCGAGATGATGAGCGTCATCCTGCGCTCGGACGAGTTCAAGAAATCCTACGGCCAGAAGGTGCGCCGCCCGTTTGAGTTTCTGGTCAGCGTCCTGCGCGCGCTCGACGTGCAGGTAAACCCGCAGGACGCAGAGATTTTGCGCGGCGCGATCACCCAACTCGGCCAACCGCTCTTCCAGTGGCCGACGCCCGACGGCTACCCCGATGTCTATGGCGCGTGGATCAACACCAACGGCATGTTGAACCGCTGGAATCTGGCGCTGAACCTGCTCCAGCCCGGCCCGCGCGGCGTGAAAGCCGACACGCGCGGCCCGACCACACAGGCCAACCTCAAGACCGCCGCCGACGCGGTGGATTTCTGGATCAGCCGCCTGATTCATCGCCCGATGAGCGACGGCGACCGCGCCCAACTGATCACTTACCTCGGCGGCAGTAACCCGAGCCAGCCCCCGATCACAGTCGGGGGCCAGCCTTTGACCGAGCCGATCCTGCGCGACAAACTGCCCAATCTGGTCGCGCTGGTTTTATCATCGCCGGATTATCAGTATCGTTAGCCCAAGGAGACCTCCCATGTCCTTCGATCTGACCCGCCGCAACCTGTTCAAGAAGACCGGCATCATCGCGCTCGGCGCGCTGGCGTGGCCGGCGTGGATGCCGCGCATCGCGCTGGCCGCCAAAGACGCGCCCCTGAAGGGCGATACGCTCGTCTGCATCTTCCAGCGCGGCGGCATGGACGGCCTCAACGCCGTCGTGCCGCACGGCGAGAAGGCCTACTATGCCGCGCGTGACGCGCTCGCCATCCCCCAGCCTAAAGTCGGCGACGCCCAAGCCGCGATTGATCTCGACGGCTTCTTCGGCCTGCACCCGAACCTGCGCCCGTTCAAAGACCTCTACGACGCGCGCGCGCTGGCGATTGTCCATGCCGCCGGATCGCCCGACCCCAGCCACTCGCACTTCGACGCGATGGACTATATGGAGCGCGGCACGCCCGGCGAAAAGGCCATCCCCACCGGCTGGCTGGCGCGCCATTTGCAGGCGACCGCCTCCCGCACACAGTCGCCCTTCCGCGCGGTGGGCATGGGCTCGATGCTGCAAGCCGCCCTGCGCGGGCCGGTGCCGGCCACCGCGCTGCAGAGCATCGCCGACTTCCATCTGCGCGGCGGCGGCGCGGAACTCAAGAACTTTCAGGCCAGCCTCGCCTCGCTCTACAGCGGCAGTGACCTGATCGAGATGGAAGCTGGGACACGCACGCGACGCAGGGCGGCGTGGAGGGTGGCGAACTGCCGCGCCTCTTGCAGGAGTTCTCGCAAGGCATCAGCGCGTTCTACGCGGACATGCAAGACTATATGAAGAAGATCACGCTGGTTAGCATGTCGGAGTTCGGGCGGCGCTTGCAGGAGAACAACAGCAAAGGCACCGACCACGGCCACGGCAACGTGATGTTCGTGCTGGGCGGCAGTGTGAACGGCGGCAAGGTCTACGGCGACTGGCCGGGCCTGGAGAAGAACCAACTCTACGGCCCCGGCGACCTGAACGTGACGACCGACTTCCGCGACGTGCTGGGAGAGATTCTGAAGAACCGGCTCGGCAACGCGAACCTGTCCGCCGTCTTCCCGAATTACCCCAACTTCAAGTTCCGCAACCTGACCGCGCCGCTGACGGCGCAGAACAACCTGCCGTCGCTGGCGGAGCGCGTGAGGTTGGGCGTGGCGGCGTAGGTCGTTCGCGCGTTGTGCGTTGACGCGTTTTGACGACCCCGCGAACCACGCCAACGCACAACGCGCTCACACGCAACGCGCGCCAACGCCCAGCAAGGGCGAAGCCGCGCGCGAGCGACTTGCTCATTCACGCGGTGATTCGTCTGTCTCACCTGACGCCGCTTCGCCCCTACGTCGCTACGTCGCCCGCCGAAGCAGGTACGCCCGTTCGCGGCTCGGGGCATACTCGGAACGCGCTCACGCGCAACGCGCCAACGCATATCGCGCCGCCTCCCCACTATGCTATAATCCGCCTCGTGCCCATCATTCAGGTCGCCCACCTGACCAAGACGTTTCAATTGAAGGTGAAGCCCGCCGGATTGCGCGGCTCGCTGGCCGCGCTCACGCGCCCGCAATACCGGCCGGTCGAGGCGGTGCGCGGCCTCTCTTTCGAGATTGACGAAGGCGAGTTGGTCGCCTTTATCGGGCCGAACGGCGCGGGCAAATCCACCACGCTGAAGATGTTGACCGGCCTGCTCTACCCGACCTCCGGCGAGGCGCATGTGCTGGGGCTGGCGCCGTGGAACGAGCGCGGCCAACTGGCCTTCCGCATCGGCTCGGTCTTCGGCCAGAAGTCGCAGTTGTGGTATCACCTGCCGCCCAGCGATACCTTCGACCTGTTCGCCAAAATCTACGAGTTGGACGAGCGCGCCTACCGCTCGCGCCGCGCGCAGTTGATCGAGACGTTCGCCATCCGGGAGTTCCTCGACACGCCGGTGCGCCGCCTGTCGCTGGGCGAGCGGATGCGCTGTGAGATCGTCGCCTCGCTGTTGCACCGCCCCACCGTCATCTTCCTCGACGAGCCGACTATCGGGCTGGACGTGGTGAGCAAACAACAGATACGCGCCACCCTCAAACAACTGAACGCCGACGAGCGGGTGACGATCATCCTCACCTCGCACGACGCCACCGACGTGGAGTCCATCTGCAAGCGTGTGGTCATCATCAACCATGGTCAGGTCATCTACGACGACCGCGTCTCGCGCCTCAAGCGACAGCACCTCACGCGCAAGACGATTGACGTGCGCTTCGCCGGCGAACTGACCGTGCCGTTCGCGCTGGCCGGCGCGCAGGTCGTCAAGCAGTCGCAGTACGGCGTCAAATTGGAGTTCGACAGCCGCGAGCGCTCCGTCGAGGAGATTATCCAGCGCATCCTCGCTAGCGGCGACGTGGAGGACATCAACATCGCCGGGCCGAGCATGGAGGAGATCATCCGCGAAATTTACTCGGCGGCGGAAAGCCCCGCAACGGATCAGGCGAACCGTTGAGCGTTACGGGTTCCGCGTTCACGCGTTCACGCGCCAACGCACCAACGTTGTTTGTTGACGCGCTCTGGATCGTCGCGCTTTACGCGCTGTGGCTGGCCGCGGCCTACACGCTGAACGCGCTGACCACCGGCGCGCGCACGCCGCAAGCCATCTTCGAAGCGTGGGTGCGCTTCGACGGCATCTACTTTCGCGCGATTGCCGAAGACGGCTACGACGCGGCCAGCCGCCTGATCCGCCCGGAGATCGGCTTCACCTATCTGACGGCCTTCTTTCCGCTGTTCCCGCTGGCCGTCCATCTGGCCGCGCCGCTGTTCAATGGCAACACCAGCGCGGCAACGATCCTCGTGCCGCAGGTTATAACGTACCTCGCGCTGGTGGCGCTGTTCCGGTTGGTCGCGCTCGACTTTTCGCGGCGCGTGGCGTGGTTCAGTGTGCTCTCGCTGATGACGTTCACGACCTCCATCTTCCTCATCTCCGGCTACTCGGAGTCGCTGTTCCTCCTGTTGGCGGTGCTCACCTTCTATGGCTACCGGCGCGGCCGCTTCGCAATGGCCGGCCTCACCGGCGCGCTGGCCTGCGCCGCGCGCATCGTCGGGCCGCCGCTGGTGTTCGGGGCGGTCTTGCTGGATGTCGCCGCGCAGAAGCGTGACGAGTGGCGAGTGACGAGTGACGCAACAGCGCGACCAGAGTCCCGACTTGATTTTAGATTTCCGATTTTTGATTTGGGATTGGCAATCAAAAATCAAGAATCTAAAATTGAAGATGGTCACTCGTCACTCGTTCGCCGCTGGCCGCTCGCCCTCATGCCGCTGGGCTTTGCCGCTTATGCCGCCTACCTGTGGTGGACGTTCGGCGACCCGACGCTGTTCCTCAAAGGGCACGCTTCGTCGGAGTGGCGCATCGGCTTTGACCTGACAGGCCCGCTCAAGGGCCTGCTGTTGCCGTTCTTCACGCTGGTCTTCCGCGACTGGTCGTCGGAGGTCTTCCGCGCCAACCTGTTTAACTCGCTCTTCTTCTACTTTGCCATCGGCATGATGATCTATGGCTGGCGCAAACTGCCCTTTGTCTATTCGGCCTATGCCCTGCTGGCGATCTTCACGCCGACGCTGACCGGCTCGTTGATCTCGATGCCGCGCTTCCTGCTCGTCTCGTTCCCGCTGTTCATCAGCATGGGATTGCTGTTCGACGCCCACCCCCGCGCGCGCCTGTTGCTCGCGCCGCTGGCATTGTCCAGTCTGGCGGCGACAGTTCTGTTCTTCAGAACGGTGTTCCTTGGTTAGACTGCTCTCGCTCACCAAGTACTTCGCCGTATTCCGCATCAACCTCTTACAGCAACTCGCCTATAGCGGCGAAGCCGTGGCGCGCAGTATCAGCATGGCGCTGTTCATGGTCGTCTTCAGCGCGTTGTGGAGCACCGCCTACGCGGTCAGCGGGCGCACGGAACTGGCCGGCTATTCCCTGCCGGGCATCATCTGGTATCTGGCGATGACGGAAACGCTGATGCTGGCGCGCGCGCGGATACATATCGAAATCGGCGACGCGGTGAAGTCGGGCGACATCGCCTACTTCCTGAACAAGCCGTTCCACTACCCGCTCTTCCAGTGGGCGAACGCGCTCGGCACGTCGCTGGTGCGTTTTGCGATCAACTGCGTGGTGGGCGTGGTCGTCGTGCTGGCGCTGACGCGCACGGTTGAAGGCAGTCTGTCAGG
>JACQEC010000190.1 GCA_016200765.1 Chloroflexota bacterium
CCACCGGAGCGGACAACACCGGCGCGTCCGGCCGTTGTTCTGCCGGCGCCGTTGGCGGCTCACGCAGTGACTTTAGCCAATCGGGTTCTTGATTCTTTGAAATGGCCTCGGCTTCAGGCGCTTCAACCGCCGGCGCCGCGGTGGTTGGCTCGCGCAACGCCTTCAGCCAGTCAGGCACGTCATCCGCCGGGCTAGGAGACGCGGGCTTTAACCAGGGAAGCGCCGTTTCCGCGCCGCTTAGCGATGGCTCATTCGCAGGGCCTGTCACGGCCGAGTCCGGCGGGTACAGCGCGTCCTCGGTCGGCTCCTCGATAGTCGCCTCAACGGGCGGCAACGGCAAAGGCCCAACCAACAACTGCGCCGCGACGGTGTTTTCCGGGTCTAGGGATTGAGCGCGCTCAAACAACAGGTTGGCGTCGGCCTCCAGGCCGGTTTCATTCCAAAGCGCGGCCAATATCAGCGTTGGCTTGAGGGCATTCGGCAGGGCCTCAAGAACCGTCTGGCTGACCTCAATCGCCTCGCGTGGGTGCCCCGCGCGATAGAGGGCTTCAGCCAGCGCAACCTGCGCGTCAAAGCGGTCACGCGCGCCATCCTCCTGCTCTAGCACAGCGCGGAACTCTTCAGCCGCCTGCTCAAACCACTCGCCGCGCATATACGTGTAGCCCAACGCGGCGCGCGTGGGTTTGATGCGCTGTGGAGGCGCATCCGTACCTTTGGGCGCGCGCAACCGAAGCAATTCCTGCCGCACTTCGGGGTGGTTCGGTTCAAGCTCGAGCGCCCGTTCCAACTGCCAGATCGCCTCTTCGGCGGCGCCGATGCCGTCGGCTACCACGCCTAACCCCACCCGCGCGACGAAGTTCTGCGGGTCAACGCCGAGCACGCGGCGAAACATATCGGCGGCGTCGTCCGGGCGATTGGATTCAAGGCAGGCTTGTCCGAGCAGGCTGTACAACGTCACGCCGCGCGGGAAGGTGCGCAAACCATAGCGGCACAGCGCGATGGCGCGGTCGTACTGGTCATCGCGCATGACCGATTCGACCTGCTCAACGTATGCGCGCAGGGTCAGGGTCGCCATGAAACCTATCTTAACTGAAGCGGGGGGTAAATTCAAATGTGGATGGCCCGGCCATCCACGGCCAGCACCGCCTCGCCGATCGCCTCGGCAAGCGTGGGGTGCGCGTGAATAGCATGGCTCAACTCCAGCGGCGTCAATTCCGCGCTCTTCGCCAGCCCGATCTCATGAATGCCTTCGGTGGCGTCCGGCCCGATGATGTGCGCGCCCAGAATCTCGCCGTACTTGGCGTCCACAATAATCTTGACGAAGCCCTCGTAGTCGCCAATCGCGAGCGCCTTGCCGAGAGCCCGGTACGGGAAGCGGCCGATCTTGATGTCGCCGCCGCGCTCCCGCGCCTGCTTTTCCGTCAGGCCGATACTGCCAATCTGCGGCACCGAGTAGGTCGGATGTGGCACATTGTCCATATTCATGGCCGGCGGGTTGAGGCCGGCGATCACCTCGGCGGCGATCTCGCCCTCGCGCATCCCCTTGTGCGCCAACAGCGGCGGCTTGGTTACATCGCCGATGGCATAAATGCCCGGCACATTGGTGCGCTGGTGGCCGTCGCTGACGATATAGCCGCGCTCCACCGCCACGCCCGCGGCTTCGAGATTGAGGTTCTGGCTGTTCGGCAGACGTCCCACTGCAATCAGCACCACGTCGCCTTCCAGCGTTTGCGAATCGGCGGCGCCCGTGATGCTGATCGTGACGCCGCTCTCGCCGGGCGTGATGCCCTCGACCAGTGTCGAAGCCATCACCTTGATGCCCTGTCGCGTGAACTCGCGCGTCAGGAGGTCGGCAATCTCTGCATCTTCCGCCGGAACGATGTGCGGCAACATCTCGACCAACGTGACCTCACTGCCATACGTCCGGAAGATTGAGGCGAACTCCGTGCCAACGGCGCCCGCGCCCATAATGATAATGCGTTTCGGGATTTCCGGGATGACCACCGCCTCATTGCTCGTGATAAGCCGCTTGCCATCTATCGGGTAGCCCAACGTGTTGGCGCGCGAGCCGGTGGCGACGATGATGTTCTTCGTCTTGAGCTGTTGTCCGCCTTTCAATTCAACGGTATCCTTGGCGCGTAGAAAGCCCTCATCTTTGAACACATCAATCTTGTTCTTCTTCATCAGCGAGCCGACACCGGTAGTCAGTCTCTTCACCACCTGCCGGCTGCGGGAGACCGCTTTGCCCCAATCCACGCGCAGGTTGTCGAAGGTCAATCCCCACTGCTCGGCATCCTGAAAATACGACAGCACCTCCGCGTTCTTCAACAGCGCCTTGGTTGGGATACAGCCCCAGTTCAGGCAGACGCCGCCCAACTCCTCTTTTTCAACCAGCGCCGTTTGCAGGCCCAACTGCGCGGCGCGGATGGCGGCCACGTACCCCGCCGGCCCGCCGCCAATCACCACCACATCATATGTTTTGTCCGCCATCTTGTCCTCACAAAAAGCGGGCGGCGATGGGCGATGGGGGCCGTATCGAAACCGCCCATCGCCATCCGCCACCCGCGAACCTTAACTAGAAGTCAATCCCTTTCTGCGCAAATAAGCCCTGCTGGTACGGGTGTTTGACCTCGCGCATCTCGGTCACAAGGTCGGCGCGCTCGATCAATTCGGGCGGCGCGCCGCGTCCGGTCAGGATCAGGTGCAGCCACGGCGGCCTCGCATCCAGCAAAGCCATCACATCTGCCAACGACAACAACTGCGTCTGGAGCGTGTTATTGATCTCGTCAAGGATAATCAGGTCGTACCGATTTGACGCGATCTTCTCACGCGCGAGTTCCAGTCCCGCCTGCGCCGCCTGCCGGTGCGCGGCCTCCGGCAGTTTATCGTCCATAATCTTGTAAAACCCCTCGCCCGTCTGAATTAACTCCACGTTGGGCGCCAAACGCTTGACCCCGTCCAGTTCACCGTAATACCACGAGCCTTTGATAAACTGGATCATGCACACGGTCCAGTCATAGCCCACGGCCCGCACCAGAGCGCCCAGCGCCGCGCTGGTTTTGCCCTTGCCGCCTCCCGTATAGACAATGACGAGGCCGCGGCGCGACTCGCGCGGCATCGCCTAACCGGCGCCGGCGGGAGTCTTGGCCGGTCGTGTCGGTTTAGCCGCCGCGGCCTTAGCCGCTTCGGCTTCCAATGTGGCGCGGCCGGCAGGCGCGGCCGTGAGGAGGTTGTCTGACGCTTTTTTCAGCGTCAATTGCGGGGCCGCGACCGAGAGCGCCTCCTCGTAGGGAATCATGAAGATAGTGTCCCACGGGCAATATTGCGCGCAAAGCGTACAGCCGATGCACAGGTCATAGGCGACCTCAACCACCGGGCCGACACCCGCATTCTCGTCGCCCGACACGAAGTAGATGCAGTCGGCAGGGCAAAAGACCACGCAGACCTCACAGCCTGTGCAACCCGACTGATCTATCACCGCCAGATTTTTCGGCGGTCTGCGCTTGCGCACCTCGATCATTCTCTGCAATTGTTGATCGGTAAATTCAGTAGGCATCAAAACCCCGTTTCAAATAGGACTCCTTCGCCCCCAACACTCCGAACCCCAGCCGTGATTATACTACAGCCGTTCCACCGTGACCGGCACGGCGACCTCGCCGTCTGCGAGCAAACGGCGTGTATCTACCGGCCTCAAGTTTACCGGCGCGATGACCACACCCTCCGGCGCGCGGCCATCCACGCGGGCGGTGAGTTCAACCGCGCCGATGGCCGATTTCAGGCGAATCATCTGCCCATCGGTCACGTGCAGCCGCTCGGCGTCGGCGCGGTTCAATTCGGCATAGGATGACGCTGTGACCTTCCCCAGCAATTCGCTTTC
>JACQEC010000195.1 GCA_016200765.1 Chloroflexota bacterium
ACGTTTTACTGACCACTGCCGCCGGCAGTTTCCCCAAACCTGATTATCTGACCCGCGCGCGCGCCCAGCACGCGCGCGGCGCCATCGGCGCGCCGGAACTCGAAGCACTCGGCCGGCAGGCCACCCGCCAGTGGATTGCGTTTCAGGAGGCGATCGGGTTGGACATCCTCGTGGACGGCGATCAGCAGTGCGGTGACCGCGTGACCACGTTCGCCGAGCGCCTCCAAGGGTTCGCGGTTGGCGGATTCGCGCGCGCGAACGGCCGCGGGCCGGTGGCCGCCAGTGCCATCAGGCGGCCGGGCCCGCTGACGGTCGAGCCGTGGCGCTACGCCCAGTCGCTGACCCGCAAGCCCGTCAAGGCCATGCTGACCGGCCCCTATACGCTCTGCGACTGGTCGTTTAACGAGTACAGCCCCGACCGCCGCGCCGCGGTGCTGGCGCTGGCCGAGATCGTGCGTCAGGAGGCGCTCGATCTGGAACGGGCGGGCGCGGAGTGGATTCAGATTGACGAACCGGCCGTCTCGGTGCGCCTCGACGAGATTGATCTGGCGGTTGAGGCCATGGCCGTCGTCACGCGCGGCTTGCGGGCGCGCGCGATTGCCCACATCTGCTACGGCGATTTCGCGCCGGTCTACCCCAAACTGCTGAACTTGAGCGTTGATCAGATAGATTTGGAGATGAGCCACAACGGCCACAGCCTGCTCGACCTGTTCAAGCGCCAGCCGTTCACCAAGACGATCGGCTTTGGCGTGATAGACGTGCACAACCACCGCGTGGAGAGCAAAGAGGAAATCAAGGCCAACATCCGGCGCGCGCTGAACGTCTTGGAGCCGGAGCAGGTCTATGTGGACCCGGACTGCGGCATGAAGACGCGCACGGTGGAGGAGGCGCAGGCCAAACTGCGCGTGATGGTCGAGGCGGCCCACGAGCTGCGCCACGAGCTGCGCTTGAATTGACCGATTGGCCGATGAGCCACAACACTTTTCGTGTTCACCGCCGAGCGCGCGGAGGACGCCGAGACAATCAAAGTCCCCGTTTGAAGTTGAGGGGATTGAAAATCTCGTTTGGTTAAACCCTATAACTCACGTTACGCAAAGATGTCATGGTGCGCGAGCGAAGCCATCTCCCCGCCATGTGAAGGAGATGGTTTCGTCGCACAAGGCACTCGTCGGTTGGAGGGCAGGCTTCAGCCTGCCAGAGACTTCCGAAGTCTCGCAGACTTCGGAAGTCTGGCGACGCATCTCACCGTCCGGCTGAAGCCTGCCCTCCCAAGACGCTGCCGCGCGATGACGCGCGTAACATAACCCTATAGGATCAGAGGCCCTACCGGCCAAGGCTCACTTGAGGAGATATATCCATGATTCCGTTTCAGACCGCCATTACGATCAACCGCCCGGTGGATCAGACCTTCCGCTTCGTCGCCGATATGAATAATTCGGCGCAATGGATGGGCGGCGTCACGAGCGCGACAGCCGTAGTCGAAAACCCATCGGGTATTGGCTCACGCTATCGGGTCGTCGGGCAGACTGGCCCTTGGCGATTCGATACGCTCTTCGAAGTCACCGAATACGAACGCGACCGCAAAATCGCGATTCGAACCGCGTCTGCGAGCCCGCTCCAGTTCGAAGGCCGCTGGGTCTTCGAGCCCGCTGGCCCCTCTGCCACCCAACTGACCGCCTCCGGCGTGGTTCAATTGAGTGGGCTGTGGCGTCTGCTCGAGCCGCTTTTCGCAGGCGAGGTGAAAAACGGTGAAGCCAACGAGTTGAAGAAGATCAAGAGCCTGTTGGAGGCCAACGCTTGAGGAACTCGCAACGACCGCCATAGCGTTGCGCCTGAATTGACCGATTGGCCGATGAGCCACTTGCCCTTTTCGTGTTCACCGCCGAGCGCGCAGCCCTTCGACACCCTTCGACAGCCCCCGATCCAGTCGGGGGTTAGGCTCAGGATGCGGCACGCAGAGATTTTCAAGGATTTTCTCGGCGTCCTCCGCGCTCTCGGCGGTGAAATCTACCTATCCCGGTTTGCCATCCGCCTTCCAGCCCATTACAATCTGTCACGATGAACCCCGCGACGGCGAGCCTTAGCTCACGACGCATCTTCGCGCTCTGGTGGCCGCTGGCCGCGAGCAGCCTGTTGATGTCCGCCGAGTTTCCCATCATCAACGCCGGCATCGCCCGCAAGGCGGGTCCCGACGCGGCGCTGGCGGGCTTTGCGATCGCGGCCAGCCTGGCGACTTTGATCGAAGCGCCTATCCTGATGATGATCGGCGCGGCGGCGGCGCTCGCCACCGACCGCGCGATGGTGCGCCTGTTGCGGCGCTTCACGGCCGCGGTCGCGCTGGTGATGACCGGCATCTACTGTCTGGTCAGCTTTACCCCCATCGCCGATAGGGTGCTTCGTGATTGGCTGGGCTTGCCGCCGCCGGTCGCGGATGCCTGCCTGCCGGCTTTTCGCATCCTGATCTTTTGGCCGCTTGCGACCGGTTGGCGGCGCCTGCATCAGGGAATCCTGATTCGCATGAGGCGCACACGGGTCATCAGCGCCGGCACCATCATCCGGCTGTGCTTCTCGCTGTTGCTCACCGTGCTGAACATCACGGTGTTGCCATGGCCGGGCGCGGTGGGCGGCGCGGTGACCACCGCCGGCGCGGTGGTGCTGGAGGCCGTGTTGATTACGTACTGGGCGCGCCGCATCCTCCCGGAGCTGGACGATGCGCCCGCCCCGCACATGAACTACCGGCAGGTGCTTGTCTTCTATCTGCCGCTGATGATGGTCTCGCTGATGACCATTCTGGCGCAGCCGGCTATCTCTGCCGGTCTGGCGCGCGCTCCGTTTCCGACCGAGTCGCTCGCTTCCTGGTCAATTCTATGGGGGCTGACCACGCTGATCGGCAGCGTCTGCAATCCGCTGCAGGAGACGACCATCTCGTTAGCCGAGCGGCGCGACGCGACGCGCGTCATTCGCCGCTTCGGGTTGGCGCTGGGCGCGGCGGCGAGCGGGTTCTTGGCTCTGCTGGCTCTGACCCCGCTGGCGGACCTCTACTTCGGCCAGTTGATTGGCCTGTCGCCGGAGCTGCGCGCGGTTATCAGCCCGGCCATCCTGCTGGTGATTCCGGTTCCATTTTTGGTGGCATGCGAGATGATGCTGCGCGGGTTGTTGATCAGGCAGCGGCGCACGACGGCAACGCGGCTGGCGATGGGGGCGTACATGGTCATGCTCGGCGCGGGGCTGGCCGCGGGCGTCGCGCTGCAATGGGGCACGGGCACGCAGATTGCGGCGACGGCTGCGCTGCTCGCCCTCGGCGGCGAAATCGGTGTGCTGGCGTGGCACGCCGCGCCGGTCCCGGCGTTGCAGTTGGCTAAACGGCGGGTGAGCGAGGGGCGCGAGTGACACGCGGGCGCGGTGAATCCTTGGTTATGCGCGCAGGCGGCCATCACACAGAGCCTGCCGGAGCCGCAGGCCGCCAAACAACTGATCGGCGCTGAACGCCAATGGGTCTCGGCGACGGAGTCTCGTCTACGGCTGCCTGAATTAGCTTTGTTCGCGGGGCATATCTTGTCGTATCTCGCGGCCACTCAACCTGCTGTGCCCAGTGGCTTCTGGGACCGCAGCCCACAGCGCACGCCCGGTCGGTTGCGCCGGGCGCTGTCTCGTGCCGATTTTTTCACAGACTTCAGGTTGCCCAGTCGCATGCGTGAAAAACACTCGCCCACTGAACACCTACCCAAAGGTTTTAACGCCCATTTGCGTGAGCCGTGCATTCACCCTCAGCAAAATTAGCGGAAACTAGAGCCTAATAGACACCCGTGAACGACCCCTCTATACCTGCTAACTGGCGAGAGCTACAGAGCAAAGTAGCACAGATCTTCGAGGAAATGGGTTTTGACACAGGGGTTGAAAAAACTATCTCTATTGCCCGAGGTCAGGCGAATATCGATGTATAGCCGAGGATTCGCGCCAAGTTCCCAAGACGGACTATCTTTGTAAGTGCAAGAATTGGGGCACGGCTATTCCACAAATGGTTGCGTACAACTTCCGAACAGTAATGTCGGATTCTGGGATGCATCATGGATTATGGAGGATGGCATGAAAGTCAGCACTCGGGCCGCTCTAACGCTATTCAACGAAAAGGCTGAGAAACTTCTTGGCCTGAGTTTTGTTCAGAAGGTACAGTCAGGTGTCGAAGTCAATATCTCATGGAAACGAGACGAGCCTCTCAAGGCAACTCGGTTAGGACCTGATCCCGAATCCATTGATGCTTTTGTATTGACCATAAGATTCTTTATTGTCGGCAATGAAAGCAGCTCATTTCGCCGATTGGCAAAGTTTACTGAGAGTGATGAGCTGTCTCCAGGGTGGCGTGAAAAGTTTATGGAGGCACGGGATTTCTTGAATAAGTCCCTTGATGAATATCCATCGTTTCAGGTTGAAATCAATGGTGATAAACCAACTCGTCGCAGAATCCTGTTTGTGATGTTGTATGGTGGGCTAGCGCACGCAAATGATGACGAAATGGTCAGCGCCTATCGTTTATGGGAGCGCGACCCAATTGCTCTTACCCTATTACAAAATGAATTTGTCATCATCCTGACGCAAACTCTCAAAGTAATCGCCTATATCGCCAAACTTAACGCAAAGGAAATGGGCACATCTACTGGCTAAGTTTGCTAACGCTCACTGAATCCTTCTTACAAAGCTGCTAGATGCGCCGGCTAAGTTCCCCCTATGGCTCTTAAGAAAACGGACCGTTGTTACTATTGCGGCGCGCCGGCGACTTCGGAAGAACATGCTCCACCGCAGTCTATGTTCGCCGGTTTCCCATGTAACAAAATCAAAGTGCCGTCCTGCAAATTACATAATATCAAGAAGGACGATGATGCGGTCATCAATGGATTACTCATAGCACTTAAGCAGCCGGATCTGTCCGTCAGGCCTCTACACCCCGACCATCAGAAGGCTCTATCGCTCCGAGAAAAATACTTTCGTCTTACGAGACATCAGACGACGCCGACTTCACTTCAGATAAAACGCCGCAATCGGACGACTGAAACTATTACGATTCCATATGTTCAGAGGAAAGTGAACATACCTCAATGGATGATTTTACTGACGGCAGCCCTCGTGTACGATGCATCGCGACAGTTCGATGCAGATTTAGACTGGCTGGACGCCCGATCTTGGGGCCCAACATTCTTTCCGAGTCGTACCGTCGGAGGTCTAAATATTCCAGACATGGCGAGGGCGGCGCTTAAAAATATGCCGCATGAGCAACACCTCAACTTGCTGACATGGCACAGAGGCTGGACTGCTTCGCCCATACCCTATCCAGCAACGCTATATTACTTCGACGCAAACCTGTCACCGACGCGGCCTAACATCATTTTTAGGCACACCTTCTACGATGCCATCCCCTGGTATGTCGAATTCATGGGTACTCCATTGGCTCGCCGAGAATTGGAGGCCAAACTAGGCCTTGGATGAGCTCGAATCAAGGGCCTCTCGGGTACACGAAAGGCCCTTCACATCAATCTGTGGGAGAACCGCACAACGTTTTGTCGGTACGAAACCGTACTATCCATCATGTGCGTCGTTCCGTGCTTACCCTTGTCAGTGCTGACCATAAAACTGAGAGTCTTTCTGCATGATAGTCCTCCGCACTATAGGCTAAGCATCAATACCGTAAGCGATCTGAATTGGGCGGAAGGCAAAACCTACGTCTGGTGGGCGGTAACCCGGCACGAAGAGGTCGCGGGTTCGAGCCCTGCCTCGCCCATATTCTGGGATATCATTACAGTTAACAACTCATCGCGCAGGTCGCGTTCGACCAATTCGGCGGGGCGTTCAGCGGGATCGCCAAATCCACCGCCGCCCGCGGTCTCGACCGTCACCACTTGGTCCGACCGCGTAAGACGCAAGGCGCCGGTCTTCGCCGTGATTTCGTCGCGCGAGAGATAGCTGCCATCTATGTGCACATGCGCGGCGCGTCCCAGCTCGCCGCCGAGCAGCCCTTCGGGCGGCATGACGTGCCGGTGGATGCCTACGGAAAGCACGACGCTGCCCTCGTAACCGGGCAGTCGCGAACAGCTGACGCGCTGGCCGAAGCCTCCGCGCCGCGCGCCCGCACCGGCCGAG
>JACQEC010000155.1 GCA_016200765.1 Chloroflexota bacterium
CGCCCGGCGGTCAGCGCCCACCACAGGCGCAGGGCACGCGCCCCGCGAACTTCACACCGCCCGCCAACTTCACGCCCGGCGGCCAGCGCCCGCCACAGGCCACCGCCACGCCAAGTTCGGACACGACAACCAAGGCGGCGCCCACGGCGGTGATTGCCACCGGGTCCGAGGCAAGCGGCGCGGCCCCGACGGCGGTGGCGATTCCCGATGTAGCCATCCCGACGATCATGCCGGCGGCCGCGCTGGCGAGCGCGCCGCTCACGCCCATTAACCTGCCCACGGCGCCGACACCGGCTCCGCTGGTGTCGCCGGGCGCTCCGGCCCTGACCGACGCGGGTTCCTTGCGCGGGAAGATCATCTTCTTCAGCGACCGCGCCGGCTACCCGCAGTTGTATGTCATGGACGCTGACGGCGGCAACCAGCGCCTCTGCAACTGCTCGCCCATACTGCAGACGCTGGTGAATAACGAAAGCGTGTCGCCCGACGGCCGGTTGTTCCTCTTCGTCAAGGTCATCGGGAGCAGTAGCCTCAAGCCGGATTACCAGATTTGGACGCACGATAACGAGACCGGCTACGAAGCGGCGGCGGCCGGCGATGGCCCCAGCGGCTTTCCCGGCGTGGACTACGCGCCCGTCTGGTCGCCCGACGGCCGCTACATCGCGTGGGTCACCGAACTGCACGGCAACGACGAAATCTATCTGCGCGACCGGGCAACCGGCAGGAGCACCCGCCTGACGAAAACGACCTGGGAGTGGAACAAACACCCATCGTTCTCGCCCGATGGCTCGCAGGTCGTCTTCTGGTCCAACCGCGAGAGCGGGCGCAAGCAGATTTGGCTGATGGGGCTGGATGGCAGCAGCCCGCGCAACATCAGCCAGAACGCCTACAACGACTACGACCCGATCTGGGTCAAGTAGGGAGTAAGGAGTAGGGATTATGGAGTAAGGAGTAGGGCTGTCTCTCGGCTTGAGCTTGTCGAAGGGTCGTTGCCACCCCTTACTCCCTACTTCCCATTTCCTGTCCTGCTTACCTGTTTTTCATCTGATTTTCATACACCTGTGCTAGAATAGGTGTAGTTCATAGCGGAAACATCTCGCCGCCGCGCAACCGGCGGAGAAATAGCGATACGAAAAGGAGGCTCAATATGGTGAGCAAGGTGATTGCAACGGTCGTTGGATTGCTGGTGGCTTTGGGCGGCACCGCCGTCTGGGCCCAGAACGCGCCACAGCCGGTCACGACGCCGGCGCTAGCGGGCTTCCAGTATGGCGCGCTGTCCGCGCAGGGCCAGGCGAACCAGACGCAGGCCGCGAACCCGTGCGAGGCGTACGAGCAGGCGCTGGCCCAGCGGCTGGGTGTCAGCGTGGACAAACTGCGCTCCGCCCAGAAGGACGCCGCCAAAGACATGGTTGATCAAGCCGTGAAAGACGGCAAGCTGACCGCTGATCAAGCCGCTAAGGCTAAGCAACATATAGATACAGCGCAGAAGTGCAAGTTCCCGCTTGGCCGCGTGGGCGGCCTGAAACCGCAAGGCCAGCCGGGGAAGCCTGATCTACACGCGTTCGGTGGCGCCAGCCTGCATGTAGGGGTTGATGCCGCGGCGAAGGCGCTGGGCATGACGTCGGATCAACTGCAAGCCCAACTCAAGTCGGGCAAGACGTTGGAACAGATTGCCAAGGACAAAGGCGTTGACTTGCAGGCCGTGCGCAGCGCAGTCATCAGCGCGGAAAAGGCGCAGATTGATCAGGCCGTCAAAGATGGCAAGCTGACCCAGACGCAGGCCGACCATCTCAAGAGCACGATAGACAAGGCCGGCAGTCGCCTGTTCGATATGCTTAGCCATCATCGGCTATCTCATCCGTAGGGTTGCCCACCGGGCTCACCCGCTGTCGGGCGCCGCAAGCCGTACTCAAACAGGACTTCCGTCCAACGGATTGCCTGCGGCGCAACGGATTAGCGGATTTGCGGGCGCGGCCACGATGGTTATCATCGCTGACGAACAAGGTAAGGGCGAAGCCGCGCGCAGGCATCACCGCGTGAACGAGCAGGCCACTCGCGCGCCGCTTCGCCCCTACCTGCTAATCCGCTATCTCAATCCGTTGATGAAAGGGAGTTCAACATGAAGTTAAATGTGGCCCCTGAACCGCGTCCGCGCTCTCGCTCGTGGCTCCTCTTGCTCATCGGCGTGTGCGCGGGCATAGCCGTCGCGCTGGGGCTGGTGGTCTTCGTCGGAATGCCGTTCGCGCTGGGGCATCGCAACGACCTGCCGCTTGAGCGGCTCTATGGCAACGTGGCCGTTAGCATCGTGGCGCGAACGCAGGCGGGCAGTCAGACCAACCCGCTGTCCCAAAATGCTCGCGTGTTAGAGACCGGGCGCAACGCCTACACGGGGTCGTGCGCTGAATGTCACGGCGTCAGCGGCGATGGCAAGAGCGCGTTCGGCCAATTACTCTATCCACCCGCAACCGACCTGCGCGCGAACGATACACAGGAAAAGACCGACGCGCAGTTGTTCTGGATCATCAAAAACGGGCTAAGTTTTACCGGGATGCCCGCTTTTGGCGGCCAGTACGACGACCAGGGCCTCTGGGCGCTGGTCTCCTACACCCGCAGTCTGGGTCGCGAAGCGCGACAGGCCATCAGGCCGGTGGCCGTGCCAACCGCGAGCGCCGGACAACTGGCGCGCGCTGACCCCAACGGCGACGCCGTCCAGCGCGGCGCGGCGGTTTATTTCGCCCAGGCCTGCCACGAATGTCACGGCCCGGTGGGGAATGCTCCGGGCGACTTGGGGTTGCGCCCCGGCGAACGCGAAGCAGCCAATGCGATCCGGCAGGGACGGCGCGGGATGCCTGCCTATGACCAACAGCAACTCACGGACGCGCAGTTAAGCGACATGCTGCAATACCTGAACACCTTTTCGGGTCGTAGAGGCTGAGGCGCGGCCTCTGTGCAAGCCCGCGCCGCCACGCCGGCTGACGCCGCCGCCATTGCCCGCATCTATAATCAGGGCATCGAAGATCGCGTCGCGACGTTTGAGACGCGCCCGCGCGCGCCTCGCGATATCGCGCAGCGTGCGTGGGACGATGGCATCCACCCATTGGTCGTCGCGGAGGATGCGGGCGCGGTCGTCGCTTTTGCCTCCACATCCACCTATCGCCCGCGCGACTGCTACAGCGGCATCGCCGAGTTCTCGGTCTATGTCGCGCGGGAGGCGCGCGGGCGTGGCGCCGGGCGGGTCGCGCTTTCGGCGCTCATCCAGGCCGCCGAAGCCGCGGGATACTGGAAACTCGTCTCGCGGGTCTTTCCAGAAAACACGGCCAGCCTTGCCCTCTGCCGTTCGCTGGGCTTTCGCGAGGTCGGGCGCTACGAGAAGCACGCGCAGTTGGATGGCGTGTGGCGCGATGTGATCATCGTCGAGCGGCTGATTCCGGCTAACCTCGCCCCGCATGGCGAGCCTGCATCCTGAGCCTGTCGAAGGATGTCGAACCCTGACCTGCGCGATGACTGACACCCCATCTCCCTTCAAGTTCTCCACGTCCTTCAAGGTGCGCTGGGTCGAAACCGACCTGCAGGGCGTCGTCTTCTTCGGCCACTACCTGACCTACTTCGACGAAGCGCTGATGGAGTACCTTGAGCACCTCAACTTCGCCTATCACCAGATCAAGGCCGACGGCTACGACTGGGTCTATGCCGAGTCGCGCGTGCAGTATAAGGGGGCTCTCAAGTTAGCAGACCGGATCGCCGTGCATGTGCGCGTCAGCCGCATCGGCAACAGCAGTGTCACCGCCGAGTTTCAGATTTTCGCCCACGCGCGCTTTTCTATCCTGATCGCCACTGGCGACGTGACCTTCGTGGTGGTGGACAACGTCAGCCGCCGCCCCACCCGCGTCCCGGATTCGCTCCGCCAGTCCGTGGCGCAATATCAGGGCGACTGACAGGCGTTGAGTCCCGCGCGCGCCTCCGGCAGATTAGCCGCCAGATTGAGCGCCTGCTGATAAGCCGCCCGCGCCTCGAAACAGTCTTGCGCGCCGCGCAGGGCGTCGCCGCGCCAGCGCCAGAACTCGGCGTAGCGGCGGATGACACTGCGGGTGATGTCGTCGTAATGCGCGAGCACGCTGAAGGGGCGCGATGGGATTTGCGCGGGCGGCAGAGGATGCGGCGCGCGGTCGTTATAGAGGCGAAAGGCGGGGGTTTCCGGCGCCCATTGCAGACCGCGCCCGACCGCGTCCGGCGCCACGCCAATGGTCATGTAGGGCGGGCGGCCGAGTTGCTGGGCCAGCGCCGCCATGCGCGCCGGATCAATGGCCTTACTGTCTTCGTTAACCAGAATGTAGGGCGGGTGACCTTGCGCCAGCCCCGCCGCGATAAAGTTGTTGAGCATCGCCACGTACTTTTGCGTGATGACGTTGCCATCATACGGCTCGTTGTTCTCGTACTTGCTCAACTCGCGCAGGTAGGCTGTGATGCTCTCCCCGACGGCATCGTAGAGCCACGGCGCGCGCTGGCGCACGACGCTAAAATACCACGAATGGCGCAGTAACTCTCCGTCGAGCACCGTGACATCAGGCCGTACGCCTTCCCCTAATTGTAGATACCACGCGGGCGAGACAAACGTCCAATCCGGCGCCAGCATCAGCGCGTTCGGCGCGACCGCGTTGAGGATGCCGCGCGCGTAATCGTCCGCATAGGTGTAGGCGCGGCGGTCGTCTTCCTCCCAATTCGCCGGAAGAGCCAGCAGAGGCAGTAGGGCCAGCGCGCCGAACGCCAATGCAGAAACGGGCACGCGCCAACTCCCCAACGCGCCAACGCGCCCCGCCGCCAGCGCCACACCCGCGCCGATCCACAACGCGCTGACCCAGAACAAGGGCAGGAGATAGGTGTTCAGGTCGCTGGGCGCGCCGGCCACGTCGCTCACATCGTAGGTCATCGCGTAGAGCAGGTTCGCCAACGCGATCAACAGCGTGAACCAGAACCACGTCCGGCGCGCGCGCCACAGCGCCCAGAGGCCAAGCGGCATAAATAGCGCGATGATGGCCGGCCACTGTGCCCCCCACAGCGACAAGAGCCGCCCCAGCGCAGACCACTGCGGCCCGCCGATAAAAACCTGATACTGCTGGCCCGACACGTGCGCCCAGAAATTGCGCCAGTTCGACGGGTTCCCCCAGTTGATGAGCGGGTCGGCGCTGGCGCGGATGGGCAACAGCGCGTAAGGCAGAAGACCGATGGCAATCAAGGCCAGCATCGCCAGATTGCGCCGCCAGCGCGTCCAGAACGCGCGGCCCTCGACGCGCAGGAGCAAAAACAAGACCGCCGGAGCAAACAGCCCCAGCGGCGGGTAGTTGGACAGGCCCAAACCGGTGACGAGCGAAGCCAGTGCGAGCGCGCGATTCCGCGCCTCGCCGCCGGTTTGCGCGTACAGCACCAGCAATGCCGTCAGCAGGCTGAACAACAGCGCATGAAGCGCATAGACCTCCGTCACGGTCGCTGTGCCCCATAGCGCCCGGTTGGTCATCCACGCCAGCGCGGCGGCAATCGCCCCGGCCACCGGCCATGGGGCAGACAGCAGACGGTCGGCGGCAGGCGATGGGCCTTGGGGTCTTCTGCGGGGTGGTCGCGAACCGCGTTGGCGCGTTATCGCGTTCACGCCTTGCAGCTGGCGGCTGATGAGTCCAAAGACCGCAAAGGTCAGCGCGACACTGACCGCGGCGCAGACCGCGGAGAGCGCATTAAGCCGCACAATGAGCGAGCCCAACGGGATGACCGCGACCAACGCGCCAACCAGCAGATACAGCGGCGAACCGGACGGATGGGAGACGCCGCCCGTTGCGATTACGGCGGCCAGTTCGCCGCTGTCCACAAAGGTTACGGTTGGCGCAAGGGTGACGACGTATAGCGCGAGGCTGGCGGCGAAAAGCGCGGCGGCCAGAAGTTGCGGGGCGCGCGCGTCAACGAATTTCGATAGCGGGCTAACGGAATGCGGCTCAAGCGCCTGATCGCGCCTGGTCGCAACATCTTCTACGGTGCGGTTACTGCGCAGCGTATCCCTCCGTTAATCCGCTATCCCAATCCGTTGACCGCCGGCCGCCGGACTCGCGCGGCTTCCGCTCGGTTTACGCATCAGCACATCGCGGCTGACCCGCGCCAGCGTCGGCGGGTGCAGGAGCATATTGGCGTAACTGGCGTTCGCCATCGGGCAGGCGCACTCGCGGTTCTTGATGGATGCCCGTAACGCCCGCAGTCGCCCCTGATGCTCGAACCAGATGGGGCGCAGGTCATAACCATGATCGCGCAGGTTTGCGACGGCCTCCGCGCGGATACAGCACGACCAGACATCGCCGTTGGGCGCCAGATGCGCCGACGCCCAGCCCGCCAGACACGGAATGACCTGCCGGTTCTCCAACAGCGTGTGCTTCGCCAGTTGGTAATACTGCGCGCGGAACGCTTGGGTGAAGCGGGCGATGCCCCGCGCCGGCCACTGGCGCGCCTGCGCCGACAAGAAATCGGCCACCGGCGCGTACTCCGACACAACCGGCGTGATGCCCCAGCCCATCGTGTCCAACTCGACCCGCTCCTCGGCGACTTCGGTGATGTACGAATCCGGCTCCAGAAACTGCAAGCCCTCGTAGATGCTCTTCGCCTTGCGGATGTTGAACTTCGAGAAGACGCTGTGCACCGTCAGCACCAGATTGGGCTTCGTCTTCTGCAACTCCTTCAACCCGCGCCACGTCTGCAGGGCCTTTTCCCAGTTGCCCGGCACGCCGCGAATCTCGTCGTGGTCTTTGCCCACACCGTCCAGCGACAGGTTAATGCCAATTTGCGCGGATGGCGCGGCGTCACAAATCTGCGCCACGCGGTCGAGGATGCGCTTGGTCAGGATGCCATTGGTCGGCACGGTGATCACTTCCGGCCGGCACTCCTGATAGGCGGCGATAATCACTTCGTGCATATCGGCGCGCAAGAACGGCTCGCCGCCGGTGAACGTCATGTAGAAGGGCGTATGGCCGAGGTGATGAAAAATCTTGCGCCACTCGTCCACGCGCAAATCATCATTCGGCTTCTTCCAGACATCGCACGTGGCGCAGGTCGAGTTACAGCGATACGACAGCGATACGACCACGCTGAACGGCAACATCTTCGGGAAGCCGAAGTGATAGAACGATTGGTAGAGAGGAATCTTGGGTATGAGGCTAAGCACAAGCGCAACTTTATTCCGAAGTAAGGAGTAGGAAGTAAGGAGTAAGGGGCGGCAACGACGGCAACCACCCTTCGACAAGCTCAGGCCGAGAAACCGCCCTACTCCCTATTCCCTATTCCTTACTCCCTACTTCCTACTCCCTATTCCTTACTCCCTACTTCCTACTCCCTACTTCCTACGGCCCGGCCTTGGGCAGGAAGAAGCGGTAGAGCGCGGTATAGAGCTGCACGGCGTCGTTGGGCTGGCTGTTCCAGCCGCCAAACAGATAGATTTTGGTGTCCAGCGCCGCCGCCGCGCCCACGCGCCACAACGTCTCCTGCGCGCTCTCAAACTCCGACCACTGGCTGGTGGCGCTATCGTATCGCTCGTTCTCCCGCAAAGGGCCAGACCAACCCCCGCCCATCGCATAGAGGTTTCCCGCCAGCACCACCAGCCCCAGTCGCGCGCGGGGATGGCGCAGAGGCGGCTTGCGCGCCCAAACCTGTGCGCTGTTAGCCGGTTGGGTCGGGTCAAACGACAGCACCTCATCCAGCAAGCCCTCTGACTGCCGCCCGCCCACGACGAAAATGCGCTCGCCGATGGCCGCCGCCGCCGCGTCGGCGCGCGGACCGGGCAGGGGCGCGTGGGCGCTCCACTCGCCGCGCGCGGGATCAAACACCAGCACATCGGATACCATGCTCCGCCCGTCCCAACCGCCAAAAAGGTAGAGCCGCCCTTCGAGCGTGCTGAGAGCGTAGTGGCAGAGCGCCTTCGGCAGGGGCGCGCCCGCCTGCCAACTATCGCTAGCCGGGTCGTAGATTTCCATCACAGCGCTTGGCTGGTCCTGCGCATCACAACCGCCGGGCACATAGACGCGCCCGCCGATCATCGCAGCGCTGTTTCCTTGCAGGGCGGTGGGCTTATCGGCCTTGCGGCTCCACTGGTTTGCCGCCGGGTCATAGACGCTGACGGCATTCACGACCCCGCCCGCCTCCTGCCCGCCGATCAGGTAAATCAGATTGTCGGCTGTGGCGACCGCCATAGCATCGCGCGGGGCCGGCAGTGGCGCCACCCGTTGCCAGCGGGGCGGCGGCGAAACGACCGCCGTGGCCGAGCTGGCCGCCGGAGCGCCAAGCCACTCTCGCCACGGCTGGGCGCTGGACGCCAGCGGGAAAACCACGAGTCCCAGCACCAACACGAACGCCAGCGCCATCACGCGCCCGCGCCCCGTCGGACGCTCAACCTCGCCTACAGGCGGGGCGATCACAACAGTCTCCGTTGGCGCGGCGGCGACCGGCGCCGCGGGAGCAGGCGAGGCGGGTATCTCGGCTATAGCGGCAGTCGTGGACGCCGCTGGCGCGTCCGGACGCTCAAGCACAATCCAGCCATGACGCACGGCGTACAGGGCGGCCTCCGTGCGCGACTGCACGCCGAGTTTGGCAAAGATATTGTTGAGATGGACTTTGACTGTGTTCACGCTGATAAACAGCGCGCGGCCAATCTGGTTGTTCGTCGCGCCGGTCGCAACCAACCGGAGCACTTCCAGTTCGCGGTCGCTCAACACAGGCGAGGGTGGCGTGGCGGGTTCGGAAGACATGGGTTCCCTGTCATGTTAAGCCAAGAGAACCGAATAGTCAAGGACAGCGCGAGAGCGGCGAGAGCGCCCGGGGAAGTGTCAGGGGGACGCGCTGGCTTTCTCCCCTCTCCCAAGATTGGGAGAGGGGTCGGGGGTGAGGGCTTTTCAGCCGCCGAAGACCTTCTGCGCCTTATGCAGTGCAACCACCAGTTTGTCTATCTCGTGCGGCTCGTTATAGAGGTAGAGCGATGCGCGCGCCGTGGCCGCCACGCCCATCTGCTCCATCAGCGGTTGAGCGCAATGGTGGCCGGCGCGGATGGCGATGCCATCCTGATCCACCAGCGTCGCGAGGTCGTGCGGGTGAATGCCCTTGAGGTTGAAGGTCAGCACCCCGCCGCGCACAGACGGGTCTTGCGGACCGTAGAGCGTCAAATCGTTGACCTCGGCCAGCCGGTCAATGCCATAGCCGACCAATTCGGTTTCGTGGCGGCGGATATTGTCCATACCGATGGCCGTCAGATAGTCCACCGCCGCGCCCAACCCGATCCCCTCCGCAATCGCGGGGGTGCCGGCCTCGAACTTGTGGGGCAGATCGTTCCACTTCGACTCGCGCCGCCGCACCGTCTTGATCATGTCGCCGCCGCCCATGAACGGCGGCATCGCCTCCAGCAGGGCGCGCTTGCCATACAAGACCCCACTGCCCGTCGGCCCGCACATCTTATGGCCGCTGAACGCGAGGAAATCGCAATCCCAGTCCTGCACATCCACCGGCAGGTGCGGCGCAGCCTGCGCGCCATCCACCACCGCCAGCGCGCCGACGGCATGAGCGCGCCGCACCAACTCTTGGGTCGGGTTGATGGTGCCCAGCACGTTGGACATCGCCGTAAACGCGAACACCTTGACGCGCTCCGTCAGCAACGCATCCAGCGTCGTCAGGTCGAGCAGGCCGTCGGGCGTCAGCTCCACGAATTCGAGTTGCGCGCCCTTCTCCGCCGCCAGCAATTGCCAGGGCACGATGTTCGAGTGGTGCTCCATGCCGGTCAGCAAGATCACGTCGCCCGGCTGGATATTGGCGCGGCCCCACGCCTGCGCGACCAGATTCAGCCCCTCCGTGGTGTTGCGCACGAAAATCACTTCGCGCCACGACGCGGCGTTGATGAAGCGCGCCGTGCGCTTGCGCGCGCCCTCGTACAGACTGGTGGCTTCCTCGCTCAAGACGTGGATGCCGCGATGCACATTGGCGTTGTGCTGGCGGTAATACTCGTCCATCGCGCAGATCACGGCTTCGGGTTTCTGCGAGGTGGCGGCGCTGTCGAGATAGACCAGCGGCGCGCCGTTGACCATCCGCTTGAGGATGGGAAAGTCCGCCCGCCACTTCGCCGCGTCAAAGGCGGCTGTCGCGGGCATAGCGATTGGGGCGCTCATCGTGCCACTCCACTTTCGGTCACGGGTTACCCACCGATCTGGTGCATCTTGCGGTTCTGCGTGTGCACGCCGATAGCCAGCCCGTGGCCGGTCGGCTTGGCGGTGATGGCGAGGTTCAGCACTTCTTGAATGTCGGCCACCGTGCCGCCGCCGCGCAGAATCTTCTTCACGTCGAGCTCGTCGTCGTGCAGCAGGCACAGGTGAAACTTGCCGTCGGCGGTCAAGCGCATGCGGTTGCAGGTGCCGCAGTACGGCTCGCTGACCGGGCTGATGAAGCCGATGACGCCGCGCGCGCCGGGCAGGCGGTAGTTCACCGCCTCATCGGACGGGTCGGCGTTTTCCAGCGGGGTCAGCGTGCCCAGCGCGGCCTCGATCTTCCGCTTCGTCTCAACGTTAGACACGTAGCGGTCAATCGAAAACTGCGCCTCCGGCCCGGAGCCGAGCGGCATCAATTCGATATAGCGCATCTGCCAATCGTTGGCAACGGTCAGCCGCGCCAGTTCAACCACATCATCTTCATTGTAGCCGCGCGCGACCACGGCGTTGAGCTTGACGGGCAGGAGGCCCGCCGCTTCGGCGGCGCGGATGCCGCGCCAGACGTTGTCCAAATCCACGAAGCGCATCAGCTTTTTGACGCGCTCTTCATTCAGCGAATCCACGTGCACGTTGACGCGCTTGAGGCCGGCCTCTTTGAGCGGCCTGGCCAGCCGCTCCAGCAACATGCCGTTGGTCGTCATACCGAGGTCGTGCGCGCCGCTGACGCCGGCGATGCGGCGCGTGATCTCAATCAGGTCGGGGCGCAGAGTCGGCTCGCCGCCGGTCAGCCGGAACTTGCGAAAGCCGATGCCGGCCGCGGCCCGCACGACCTTCTCAATCTCCTCGGCGGTCAGCAGTTCCGGGTCCGGGACAAACGTCAGCCCGTGCAGGGGCATGCAATACTGACAACGCAGGTTACAGCGGTCGGTCAGCGAGATGCGCAGGTAGTTAATATCGCGGTGAAAAGAGTCAAGGGGCATAGAGAACCTGATAGCCGATGGCCGATGGCTGATGGCGGGTTGCTATCTGCTATTCGCCATCGGCCATCGGCTATCAGCCCTTTCCATTAGGACCAGCCAGTTAGGATGCCGGGGTCTTCCATGAAGCTTGGATCCCAGACATCGGGCAGGACGTTGACGCGAAAAGTTTTGCCGGGCATGGTCTCTTCGGACGCGAGCTTCACCTGTTGCACCAGCCAGCCGGCGTACGGGCAGAAGGGCGTGGTCATCATCAGGTTGACCACGGCCGGCTCTTCGCCCAGATTGATCTCGCGCACCAGCCCCAGCTCAACCACGCTCAAGCCAATTTCAGGGTCAAACACCTTCCGCAGTGCCGTCCGGATATGCCCTTCGGGGGTATCCGGGTCCTGCGGCACAGGCCGCTCGTCGTCAAGATTCGGGTTGAACATCACGCCTCCGTGTGCAGCGCGAGCGGGGGCCGAGTGTTGATCTTTGATTTATGATTTTAGATTGACAATCCAAAATCATGAATCTAAAATCGAAGCTCGCCACCCGTCACTCGTCACCTTTCACGTCTTATTCCGGTCTCTCCACCAGCACATCGTCGCCGTCGAGTTTGACGGCGTAACTGTCCACCGGCATGATCGCCGGGAAGGCCAGCACCGCGCCCGTGCGCACGTCGAAGCGCGCGCCATGCCGCGGGCAGATGATCTCGTAGCCGTCGAGGTCGCCCTCGCCCAGCGGCCCGCCATCGTGCGTGCAGACATCGGCGAGAGCATAGACCGTCCCGTTGACCTTGCAGAGGGCGACGCGCCCGTCGCCGGCTTCAAACACCTTGGCTTGTCCTTCGCATACCTCATTCACGGTTGTGACTTTGATGTAATCGGTCATTGATCCATTTCAGATGGTTGATTTTAAATTGTTGATTGCCAATCCAAAATCAACAATCTAAAATTTATTCTGCATCCTCGTCCTCTTGCCACTCGGCGATGCCGTACGCGCCGACCTTCACAACCTTCAGCGAGAGCAGGGCGCACTTGAGCCGCGCCGGCGTCAGCGGGATGCCAATCAGGTCGAGGATGGCTTGCTTATCCAGATGGCGCACCTCGTCGAGAGTCTTGCCCTTGATCTCTTCGAGCAGCATATCCGCCGAGGCCAGGCTGATTGCACAGCCCTGACCGCTGAACTTCACATCCTCAACCACGCCGTCTTTGACCAGCATATCAACACGGATGCGGTCGCCGCAGAGCGGGTTATCCTCTTCGTGCGAGATGGAAGCGCCGGGAATCTGGCCCCGGTGATCCGGGTGTTTGTAATGTTCGAGAATAATCTCGCGGTAAAAGTCATCCATCCTAAAAGGCGCCCAATTTCTCCTGAATAGCCTCGCGCAGTTTGACGCGCGCGCTTTCGAGCGGGATGCGGTCCATCAGCGGCTCAAAGAAACCCTCGACGATCAGGCGTTGGGCGTGCGCCTCGCTAAGGCCGCGGCTGCGCAGGTAAAACATCTGCTCATCATCTACCTGCCCCACCGTCGCGCCGTGCGTGCAGCGCACGTCGTTGGCCTCGATTTCGAGGCCGGGGATCGAATCGGCGCGCGCCCGCGCCGACAGGTTCAGGTTGCGGTTCGCCTGATAGGCGTCAGAGCGCTGGGCGTTCTTGTGCACGTGGATCAAGCCCTGATAGATGGTGCGCGCCTTGTCCTTCAGCACGCCCTTGAACAACAGGTCGGTCGTGCTGTGGCCGGCGAAATGATCCTGCTGGGTGTGATGGTCGAGATGCTGGTTGGCGTCGGCGAAGTAGAAGCCGTGAATGTTGCCGGTACTGCCGGGGCCGAGCATGAAGATTTCGTGGTGCGTCTTGGTCACCTTACTGCCGAGCGTGCCGATGACCCATTGCAGGGTGGCGTCGCGGTCGAGCATGGCGCGCTGAGCGCCCAGCGAATAGGTATGCCGTCCCCAATTTTGCAAGGTCACAAACGTCAGGTTCGCGCCTTCCTTCAGGAACAATTCAACCGCATGATCCGACATCGCCGGTTCCGGCTGTGTCTCCGAGCCGTACGCCTCGATGTAGGTGAACTCCGAGCCGGCGTCGGCGATAATCAGCGTGTGCGGGAAGAGGCCGGCGCGCGCGGTCTGCTGCCAGATGCCCGCACGGAACGGCAGTGCCACTTTTACGCCCTGCGGCACGTAGAGGAACACGCCGCCCGTCCATAGCGCGCCATGCAGGGCCTCGAACTTGCCATAGGTGGGCGGCACGGCGCTGGTCATGAAATAGTCGCGCAACAAAGGCGCGTGCTCGCGCGCGGCGGTTTCGAGATCGGTGAAGATCACGCCCTGCGCGCGCAAATCGTCGTTCAGCCAGTTGAACATGGCGCCGCCGTCAACCTGCGCCAGATAACCGGCCGCCTCCGCCTCGCCCACGTCCAGCATACGCTTCAAGCCTTCGGGCAGTTCGTCCACGCTCTGCGTCGGCGTGGCCGACGGCGCATCAAACGCCGAAGACAGCCGATCAAGTTTCAGCGTGCTGATGTCGGTGCGCCGCCACAACTCGTCGTTCAGCGTCGGCATCGGCGTCTGCTCGTAGACCGCCCAGGCCTCGGCGCGCGCTTTGCGCAGCCAGGCCGGTTCATTGCGGCTGTTTGAAATCTGCTCGACGGTTGCCGCCGAAACGAGCGGCTGTGTTTGGATGGATAAGGCTTGCGTCATGGCCTGCTTAAATCTCCCTCGGAACTTCACGCCGCGAAAGCGCAAGAAGTTCGTGGTGATCGTGCAAACGCTGGGAGTTTCGCTCACCCAGTATAATCCACGAATTCCCGAACGCGCTAATCGGCGCGCCGGCATAAAAACGGGGTTACAGACAAGTAGGGAGTAGGAAGTAAGGGGCGGCAACAAAGGCAACCGCCCGTCAAGAAACAGCCCTACTTCCTACTCCTTACTTCTTACTCCCTGCTCCCTACCCGACCGACCCCTCCATCTGCAATTGAATCAGCCGATTCATCTCGACCGCGTACTCCATCGGCAGTTCTTTGACCACCGGCTCGATGAACCCGCTGACAATCATCGAGGTCGCGTCCACCTCCGACAGGCCGCGGCTCATCAGGTAGAAGAGTTGCTCGTCGCCGACCTTGCTGACCGTCGCCTCGTGGCCGATGGTGACGTTGTCTTCGTCAATCTCAATGTATGGGTAGGTGTCGGAGCGCGACTGCTCGTCGAGCAGCAGCGCGTCACAGCGCACGGTGGACTTCGCCCCTTCGGCGCCCTTATAGACCTTCACCAGCCCGCGGTAGCCCGCGCGCCCACCGTCCTTGCTGATGGATTTGCTGACGATGTTGCTGGTGGTGTGCGGCGCGCCATGCACGGCTTTGCCGCCGGCGTCCTGATGCTGCCCCTTGCCCGCGAACGCGATAGACAGGATTTCGGCGTGCGCGCCCTTGCCCAGCATATAGACCGACGGGTACTTCATCGTCAGCTTGGAGCCGAGGTTGGCGTCCACCCACTCCATGGTCGCGTCCTGATAGGCCGCCGCGCGCTTGGTCACCAGATTAAAGACATTGTTAGACCAGTTCTGGATGGTCGTGTAGCGCACGCGCGCGCCCTTGTGCACGAGAATCTCGACCACCGCGCTGTGCAGGGAATCGGTGCTGTAGGTCGGGGCTGTACAGCCCTCAACGTAATGCACGTATGAGCCTTCATCGGCGATAATCAGCGTGCGCTCGAACTGGCCCATGTTCTGCGCGTTGATGCGGAAGTATGCTTGCAGGGGCATATCCACGTGCACGCCCGGCGGCACGTAGATGAACGATCCGCCCGACCAGACCGCGCTGTTGAGCGCCGCCAGTTTATTGTCCGACGGCGGGATCACCGTCGAGAAATACTTCTTCACAATGTCGGGGTGCAGTTTCAGCGCGGTGTCCATATCGGTGAACAGCACGCCCTGTTTCGTGAGCGATTCTTTGATGGAGTGATAGACCGACTCCGATTCATACTGCGCGCCGACGCCGGAGAGAAACTTCTGCTCGGCTTCGGGGATGCCCAGCCTATCAAAGGTGCGCTTCACGTCGCTGGGCACTTCGTTCCAGTCCTTCGCGCTTTCCTTCGACGCCTTCATATAATAGAAGATGTCCTGGAAGTTGATCTGATTCAGGTTGCCGCCCCACTGCGGGAGCGGCTTCTTCTCAAAGATCGCCAGCGAGCGCAGGCGGAACTGCCGCATCCAGTCCGGCTCGCTTTTCATCCACGAGATTTCCTCGACGACTTTTGCGTTCAGGCCCTTCTTGGCCTTGAAGATATAGCTCTCCGCGTCGTGGAAACCGTACTTCTCGGTATAGGTTGAACCAGACGCGCCAAAGTCGAGTAGTTCTTTCTGTTCGTTAGACATGAGAGTCTCCCTTTACGAGGCTTTCGTAGCCCTTCTCTTCCAGTTCCAGCG
Source organism: Chloroflexota bacterium (assembly GCA_016200765.1). Lineage (GTDB taxonomy): Bacteria > Chloroflexota > Anaerolineae > JACRMK01 > JACRMK01 > JACQEC01. The sequence continues at coordinate 15,596 of JACQEC010000155.1, forward strand.
CCAGTTCAGGGCCGCCGCTCTGCAGGATGACGCCGTCCACCAGCACATGCACAAACTGCGGCTTGATGTAATTCAGGATGCGCTGGTAATGCGTAATGACCAGCAGGCCGAGTTTGGGGCCGCGCAGGAGGTTCACGCCTTCAGAAACCACGCGCAGCGCGTCAATATCCAGTCCCGAATCGGTCTCGTCGAGGATGGCGATCTCCGGCTCCAGCACGGCCATCTGCAAAATCTCCGCGCGCTTCTTCTCACCGCCCGAAAAGCCCTCGTTCAGGTAGCGCGTGGCAAACGACTCGTCCACCTTCAGCATCGCCATCTTCTCGCGCATCATCTTGCGAAACTTGGGGATAGACAGCACCTCTTCGCGGCGCGACTCCGGCTTGCTGGGGTTGCCATGCACCGAGCGATAGGCCAGCCGCAGGAAGTTCGCCATGCTGACGCCCGGCACCGCCACCGGATACTGGAAGGCGAGGAACAAGCCCTTGCGCGCCCGCTCATCGGGCGACAACTCCAGGATGTTCTCGCCGTTCAACAGCACTTCGCCGTCGGTGACAAGGTACTTGGGGTGGCCGCTAAGGGTGTAGGCCAGCGTGCTCTTGCCGGAGCCGTTCGGCCCCATGATCGCATGAACTTCCCCCTGGTTGACCGTCAGGCTCAAGCCCTTCAGGATTTCGCGGCCCTCGACGCTGACGTGCAGGTTTTTGATCTCCAACTGTGATGTCATCGGTTCTCTTCTTGATCCCCTTCATATCGGATTCTTGCGGTTTCTCGAAGCCCTTGCGGGAGGGCGGCTAGCGGCTCTACTCGGTGAGCCAACATTCCAATTATATCCGCCACGCCTCCAGCGTCCAAACCATCATCAGCGCCAAACCAACACGGCGATTAGGGCGTAAGTGGTTACAATTCTGCCCCATTATATCAGGCCGGAGCCAAATTAGCAAGTTTTTTATGATAGAATTTAGAAAAAGGCCTGGCGAGCGGGCGGAGGCGGAACAAGGTCGGCAGGGAGAGTTGGAAATGTAACCAAAGCCTAGAGAGAGGGGGTTGCCTCGGCAAGGGGTATAACGCAGATTTGTAGGGGCGAAGCAACGGCCACGGCTCGCGCTGTTTGCCAACGGGATTGCTGGCCGTTGCTTCGCCCTTACCGCGTACGCTCTCACGTCTCCGACGATTCTGCGTTATGCCCCTCGGCAAGCGGGTATTTGCCAAACACGGCTCAGGCCGGTAAAATGGACCTGTTGACAGCGGGTGTGGCTCGACAGCAGAGTGTCTGCAGCAGAATACAAGGGTTCGATTCCCTTCACCCGCTAGAACCTCCGTCCCCAAAAGACGCATAATAGGTCTAAGACATCGCCCTGTGAGAGATCAGTGTGCAGACGCGCAAGGTGGGGGCTGATGCCATTATTAAGCGTGCGCGTCATCGGTGATGTGATGGTTGTGGCGGTGGTGGGGGAGTGGGGAAGCCTCACCCCGGCCCTCTCTCCATCGGGGGAGGGGAGGCGGCGGCACAGAGTCACGTTTTTTGTTACCTCGTGGTAACTTTGAAGTCACTACGCGGCGAGTTTTTCTAGAGGGTGCTATGCAAATCACACTTTGTCGGTGGTTCACCTCAAACAGGATTCCTTCCAATGCGGCTGGCCAGGATTTCTCGATGGATTACGAGCACATTGGAGCTCCGCCTATTACGACGGCACAGCTGCCTGCTAGGGAGGATATCGAGCCACAGCCATTCGATGAGGGGCAGCTCTATCACTTCCGAGTAAACGGCGTCTGCTACGCCAACCAGTTCGTCGGTGAGTTTACAACAGAGCAGCTTTTGTTGTATAGTGACGACGATCGAGCGGTGGTTGAAGCCCAGTTCAGACAGTGGTGTAAGGAGCACCGGGACGAGTTGCCGCAGTAACCCAACCTTGGTGCGAGGCCAGTTCCGTGGAGGGCATATGGAATTACGCATTGCTTGCCTGGCCGACTACGCAGGCCTGTCTATTGATCGAAAGCTCAACATCATGGGCGTGTTTTCCAATATCTTTGCTCC
>JACQEC010000156.1 GCA_016200765.1 Chloroflexota bacterium
ACTGCGCGGGCGCGTGGGGCGCAGCGCGCGCCAGGCCTACGCCTACCTGCTCTACAGCCGCGATAAGGTGCTGGTGGACATCGTGCGCAGACGCCTGCAAGCCATCTTCGAGGCCAGCGACCTTGGCGCCGGCTTCAAGATTGCTATGCGCGACCTCGAAATCCGCGGCGCGGGCGACATTCTTGGAGCGCGCCAGCACGGCCATATCGCCTCCATCGGGTTTGACCTCTACACGAAGTTGCTGGCCCAGGCGGTGCGCGCCCGACAACAGTCAGCCGGCGGTGACCAGCGCGTGGACTCACAGGAGACACCCGATGTGGACGCGACGGTGACCATTGATCTGCCGCTTGAGGCGCATTTGCCGAAGGACTACGTGCCCGACGCTGACCTGCGCTTGCGGCTTTACCGGCGGATGGCTGGCTTGAACACGGTCGAGGCGGTCGAGGAACTGCGGCAAGAACTAGCGGATCGTTTCGGCCCACTACCAGAGCCCGTGCTGAACATCCTTCATCTGCTCCGCTTGAAGGCGCTGGCCCTGCGCGCCGGGATTGACTCCATTACGGCAGAAACCGAGCGCATCGTCCTGCACGCCCGCGAGCGACGGGTCTTGATCGGCTGGAGGCCGCCATCAGATTTGGAGCGGGGCGTTACGGTCGGGCGCATCACGCTGACGCTGGACATCGAGGAAAATGGCGGGCAGGGGTCTCAAGCTTCGCTGCTGGCTTTGGAAAGACTGCTAGCCGCCTTGTCCGCTTGACCTTCGCTACGGCTCTAGCGTACGCAGTCTTTGCAAAACGTCAGCCGGCATCGGAATACCTTTGACCATCATCGCCAGTAAACTATACTTGGCCTTGACCAGCGCCTCGTACCTGAATAGGTTGCCAAGTTCCTGCGGCGTGTAAATCTCCTGTATCGCCGTCCACCATGCCATCCCGTCCGTCTTCTGGTAGTGCCAATATTCCAGCGCCTTGAAATCCCGGTGCCAGTCAAAATCCGCTTTTTCGTTTGACGAAATGCGCCGCCAGCCGTACTGCCGCCCCAGCTCGGTAATATCCACATAGTTTCCCGGCAATACGCCCTTGATCAACCCACCTCGGCCGTTTGCCCGCCGCCGCGCGCCGTCGCTCACGTCCCAGATGATCTCCCGTAGGGGCTCTCCTTGCGACCCGTCCTGACGGGCAGCGCGCAGGTACATACGCCAGTACGTTTCACCCAGCACATCCTCACGCGCGACCTCTAAGGCGTGCCCTTGATCCGTGAATAGGTCCCAGAGGAGGTCCACGGCGCGGCCGGCCTTGTGCCACGACAGATAGTCAGATTCATCGCTGGTGTATGTCAGGGGCCGCGCCGCCTCGCTTAACGCTCCAAGGAAGTCAATGCCGCTTTCCAACAACACGCGCCGCCGCCACGCCTCAAAGGAGTCATCCACCGTATCGCTTAGCTTCGGAACGATCACCTTGACGTGCTGTAGGTCAACCAGATTATATCGGTCGGCGCGGCTCGGCGCATTGGGCGTCGTTTTTTCCACATAGAGCGGCAAATCATCGCGCTGTAGGCTCGCGGCGTCCAGCGTCACGCTCGCGCCTACGCTCCAATCGGGTTGGCGGTAGAGCAGATCGTCATGGGTGACCGCCGCAACGTACGATTGGCCGGGAAGCACAACCTGCAAAGGCTGCGACGCTTCCGACTGTGCAACAAACATCACCCGAGAGCCATCCGGTGACCAAACCGGCCACTGGTCGTACGACAGCGCGGTAAGGCGCTGCCAGACTTGCGGCGAGGTAATATCAAGCGCGAATAATTCACGGGCGCCCAGGCGCTCCGAGACAAAGGCAAGCCGCGCCCCATCGGGCGACCACGCTGGATGTTCCTCGTCCGTTGCTTTCTGTTGAGTCACATTACGGGGCTGCGTGCCGTCGGCGTTCATCAGATAAATCTCTTTATTCCCATCGCGCATGGACGTGAAGGCGATCTGCGTGCCGTTGGGTGACCAGGCTGGATCGTAGTCTGGCTCAGGTGTCTTCGGAGTGATGTTGACCGGATTCGAGCCGTCGGCCTTCATAATCCAAATATCAAGATCGCCATCTCGGTCGGAGGTGAAGGCCATCTGTGAACCGTCGGGCGACCAGCGCGGCGACCCATCAAAGTGGGCGTCGGTGGTCAGCCGCCTTAAGTTACTGCCATCGGCGTTGATGACATAGAGGTCCCAATTGTGATTGCGACTGGATTCAAAAGTAATGCGTGAGCCATCAGGCGACCACGCCGGCGCGCGGTTGTCGCCCTCGCCAAACGTCAGCCGCTTCAGGAGGCGGCCATCGGCGCCCAATAGGTAAATATCCCAGTGACCATGCCGGTACACCGATGCGGCAACGAAACCCGCGAGAGGCGGCGTCAGCGTGGGCGCCGCCGTCGGGCCGGCGCTGGCCCGCACAGCGGCGGCCTGGCGTTGGGGGATGCGAGATGGCGCGGCGGGGGGGTCTGGCTCGGGCGCCGCTTGCGCCGTGCAGGCCGCCAAAATGAGCACGGACAGCGCGAGTATGGTTAGACGCAATAGGCTCACCCTTCCTCTACGATGAAACACCGGCGCATCGGCTCTTTTTGTGCGCGCGGGAGCCACCGCAAAATCCAAATCTGGTTGCGTGCGCTCTGAAACCTATGGTAGAATCTCACTTGGGTTACCATGATCCGTAAACAAATCCTGCCCGATGCCAAGGTTGCCGTCACTTTTGAGATGCCCGCCAGTATCTGGGCAGATACGATTCACCTCGTCGGCGACTTCAACGAGTGGAATCGCGCCTCTCACCCATTGAGACAGCGGCACAGCGATGGCATCTGGGAAATCAACCTCGTGCTCGATGCAGGCCGCGAGTACCAATATCGCTATCTGGTCAACGCTACCGATTGGCACACCGACTGGCAGGCCGACAGAGCAACGCCCAACCCATACGGCTCCGAGAACTCGGTGGTCGTGACCTGAGCGAGCCTGCCAAATTTTTCTGCGCTTGAGCCACCAAAACGGAACGCGCCTGCGTG
>JACQEC010000157.1 GCA_016200765.1 Chloroflexota bacterium
CAGGGCTCCGGCAAAGTCGTGGATCTCCCGTAGTGGTGCGGAGATGACGAAAAGACTGGCGCCGCTCGGCATGTTGTGGCACCTTCTTGGGCGTGAAGCGTCAGACACCGAGAGAGTCCCTTCTTCGAGTGACCTTCCGGGGCGCCGCTCTGGATGGGAAGCAACTCTGCCGGATTCGAGAGATCGTCGAGAGCAGACAAGGGCGGAGCCGCCAGGAGCTTGCTCGCGAGGTCTGTCGCGCTTTTCGTTGGCGCCGCCCAAACGGGACGTTGGCGGTTCGTAGCGCACGAGATCTGCTCGTGCGGCTCGAGGTGGCTGGCTTCGTGCGCTTGCCAGCTCCGCGGCGTTCGCAGGGCCGACCGCACTTGGAGGCGATCGAAACGGCCGCCGCCGCTCTGAACCCCGAAGGCCCCTCGACGGCTGTGTCGGCAACTGAGCGGCGAGGCTCGGGCTCGAGTCTGGTAGTACGGCCCATCCACGCGCAAGAAGCGCAGGGCTGGCGCGCCCATATGGAGCGATTTCACTACCTGGGCGATGCGGCGCTGGTAGGGGAATCCCTGCGCTACGCAGCCTATCTCGACGGCGAACTGGTTGCCTTGCTCAGTTGGGGGGCAGCGTCGCTGCGCAACGGACCGCGTGATCGCTATGTGGGTTGGGACGAGAGAGCCAAGATGGAGAAACTCGATCATGTCGTCAACAACCAGCGCTTCCTCATGCTGCCGTGGATTCGCCGCCCACACCTGGCGTCGCGAGTATTGGCTGCCAACCTCCGAAGGCTGAGTCGGGACTGGGAGAGTGTCTACGGCCATCGCGTCGTGCTGGCGGAGACTTTCGTCGACACCTCGAGGTTTCGCGGCACCTGCTATCGCGCCAGCAACTGGGTCTGCGTTGGCGAGACCAAGGGGTGGTCCAAGAACGGCAGCACGTATCGCTTCAATGGACAGCCAAAGGCGATCTGGCTCTATCCGCTGCACCGAGACTTCAGGCAGCAGCTATGTGCAGCTTACAAGCGTCCGAGAAGAGGAGACTTCGTGAACATCGACGTGGAGAAGTTGCCCATCGACGGGCAAGGCGGTTTGTTCGAGATCCTTCGTGGCGTGCCCGACCCGCGCAAACTCCGTGGTATTCGCCATGGGATCCAGAGCCTGTTGGCTACCTGCATCTGCGCGGTTCTGGCCGGGGCGCGCAGCTTCGTCAGTATGGCGGAATGGGCGGGAGAGCAATCTCGGGAAACCCTCAAACGGCTGGGCTCCAAGCGTGGCCGTGCTCCGAGTGAGCGGACCTATCGGCGCATGTTCGACAGCATCGACGTAGAGGATCTCGACCGTCGCACGGGAGGTTGGATCGCCGAGCAGCAACGGCTTCAGCCTGGCTCGGGTCTGGCCATGGACGGCAAGACGGTACGTGGCAGCGGTGACGGTGAGAAGCCCGCGATTCACCTGCTGAGCGCCATCATGCACGGCAGCAGCGCGGTAGTGGCGCAGGTCGCCGTCGAGTCGAAGACAAACGAGATCACCAAGGTCGAGCCGCTGTTGCAGAATTTGGAAATCCAGGGCGTCGTGGTCACGGGAGACGCGCTGTTGACCCAGCGGGAGATCGCCCGTCACATCGTCGAGGACAAGCACGCCGACTACGTCTTCACGGCCAAGGACAACCAGTCGACGCTCCGCAAGAACATCAAGGAACTCTTCGATGGAAAAGAAGAGGAACAGAAACGCAGGCAGCAGGCCCGCAACGAGCTTCCGGAAACGGAAGCTTTTCCCCCCTCAGCACAAGACCGTCGAAAAGGGCCACGGACGGATTGAGGTGCGGGAGATCTGGACGAGCACCGATCTGAACAGTTACCTCGATTTTCCACACGTGGAGCAGGTCTTTCGCATCCGGCGTACAACCACCGACTTGAACGGCAACGTGGTCAAGGGTCGCAAGTCGACCGTCGAAACAATTCATGGCCTGGCGAGCCTGCCGCCCGATCGGGCATCGCCGAAGCAACTGCTCGGCCACAACCGCTCTCACTGGGAGATCGAGAATCGCCTGCACCACGTGCGAGACATGACCTACGACGAAGATCGTTCCCAGGTGCGAAAGGGGCGGCGTCCGCACGCGATGGCGACGGTGCGAAACATTGCCATCAGTCTGTTGCGCTTGGCGGGCGCCGAGAGCATCGCTGCCGCGACTCGCTACCTCGGCCGCCAAGTCGAGCGCCCCCTTCGACTGCTGGGCCTCGCGTAGTCGACTACGAAAGCGCCGGGAACCAGCCCCGCCTCATGTGGGCGGGTGTAGGTGTCTCGCGCCCGAAAGTGCCGCCTCGAGCCCATGCCAGCGATGCTCCGCTGTCTCGACTGGAGCCGAGGGTCTTGGTTGGCCATCGTCGCCCCCCCGCACCTGCCGGACTTTGTCCGTCGCCCTGACGCAAGACCCCTCAAGTCTTGCCTCTCGACGTCATCCGGTCATTCATGGCAAGCGGCGAAACCGACGCCACGATCGCAACCAAGCTGAACCAGCAAGGCGTCCACACGGCGATCGGCCGCGAGTGGACGGGAAAGGCCGTCGAGCGATTCAGGAGCCGTAACGGTCTCACAGTCCGCATCAACAAAGGAAAGAGAGTTACTCATACCGCTACCCACAAGCCAACGGCTCCCGCGCTTTTCGCTGCCGTGCCGCAGCCCGAGACGGGCCCCTCGCTGCATCGGCGCGAACCGCATCCGGAGCTGGGCGACTTGGACGGCGACGGAGTTGTCGATGACGGCGATGCCGACCGGGATGGCGACGGCGTCACGGACCAGGGCGTCCAGGACAGCGACGGGAACGGCATCGCCGACTGCGCCAACGCGCGACTGCATCCCGAGGAACCCGACTCCGACGGCGACGGCATCATCGATCGGTACGACGTGTTCGACAATCGGACCGGGACGCCGGTCATCAGCGGACTGCAAGACGAGGGGCCTCGGGGCTCCTACGAGAAGGTGTCCAAGGGCGGCACGGAGCCGGCCAACGCGCAGGGTTGCCTGTTGACGCTGGCCCCCGAGCTTTGCCTGAGCGGCTGCGAGCCGGACGGCGCGGCAACCGCCCCCCGAAGCGGGTTCGGGATGCCGCCGTTCGTGCCCCCACGATCGGCCTGATTCGGTCCCACTGATTTCAGTACGGTGGCCGATGCGGTTCGGCGTTTGCCGGGCCGTTCCTTCCCTACCATCGGGTGGAGTCCTCCCAGTGACTCTCCGCCACCCGATGAAGGGCCCGTCATCGCCGACCGCATCGGCCCATTTGCCGCGCCCATCGTGGCGCAATTCAGATGAGGCAGCAACCATTTGGCTGCTGGCCGGCGCTTCGGCAACAGAATCGGCCGGCCGATCGTTTCGAGGTGAACTGAAGCCGTGAAGAGGTCCTTGTCCTTTCGCAAAGGGTGGCCGCTGCCGGCGTGCCTGCTGGCTTCCGCGTGCCTGGCATTCTCCCAGGCATCGGAGCAGTTGGCCCCGCACGCGGGCGCCGCAATCCATTCCACCGCCGAGATGGCCGGCGTTGTGGAGGTCACCTATCCCGCCTACCGCCAGAGGACTTCGGTGCTCGGGACGACCGGGAAAATCCAGTACGACGAGGAACGGCTGGCGCGCGTCTGCGCACCGCTCACGGGGCGCGTCATTGAAGTGAGAGCGCGGCTAGGCGACGCAGTCCGCGCCGGGCAGCCGTTGGCCGTAATAGACAGCCCGGACCTCGGCACTGCGACCTCCGAGTACGTCAAGGCGGATGCCGACGTTGCGCGTACGAGCGCACAACTGGAGGTCAAGCGCGACGTGTACCGCGTCGGCGGCGTGGCGAAAAGAGAGCTGCGCGATGCGGAGAACGAGTTTCGGAAGGCCGTGGCGGAACGCAAGCGCGCGCGCGCGCGGCTCTCGATGCTCGGAGTGCCGGAAGCGCGCCTCCGCGGGGTGACGGCCGACTCCCTCGACTCCACGCTCGTCGTCACCGCCCCGCGCAACGGCGTAGTGGTGGAGCGCAACGCTGTCGCAGGGCAGGTGAGCGTTTACGGCCAGTCGGACACTCCATCGAGCCTGTTCGTGATCGCCGAGTTGTCGAGCGTCTGGGCCGTCGTCGACGTCTACGAACCCGACATTCCAAGAATTGCGGTTGGCCAGGTGGTCTCGGTCACGCTGCCGTCCCGCCCGGAGAAGCCGTACGCAGGTCGCGTCACGAACGTGGCCGCGAGCGTCGATCCCGTGACGCGCACCGTCAAGGTACGCGCGCAAGTGCCAAACCTCGTCGGCGTCCTGAAGAACGAGATGTTCGTGAACGCCTCGATCGCCACGGGCGACGAGCGCGTGCTGACCGTGCCGCAGGCCGCCATCCACCGGGAGGAGGGCGCGACCTTCGTGCTGCTGGAGACCTCACCCGGCGCCTACCGGCGTCAGAGCGTGAAGCTTGGCGAGGAGACCGAAGAGACAGTCGAAGTGCTCGAAGGGCTGGGGCCGTCCGACCGTGTGGCGTCGACCGGGAGCATTCTCCTGAAGTCGTCGGCGCACTGAAGGGAGAGCACCGATGATTCGACGGATCCTCGGCTTCGCGCTGGAGCAACGCTTCGTGACGATGGCCGCGATCGCCCTGCTGGCAGTGCTGGGAGCGATCTCGTTTGCGCGGCTGCCGATCGAGGCCTACCCCGATGTCGGCGACGTTCAGGTGGACGTCATCACGCTTTGGCCGGGGCACGCGGCCGAAGAGGTGGAGATGTTCATCACGAATGCGCTGGAGCGCGAGCTGCTGGGCGTCCCGCGCGTGACCTTCCTTCGCTCCACGTCGATCTTCGGCCTTTCGAGCATTCGGCTGCTCTTCGAAGACGGGGCAGACGACTACTGGGCCCGGGCCCAGGTGCTGGAGCGGCTGCAGCAGGCCGACCTGCCGGACGACGCCAAGCCCCAGCTGGGCCCGATGGGCGGCGTGGTGGGCGAGCTCTACCGCTACACGCTGGAGTCGAAGACGATGCCGCTGGTGGAGTTAAAGGCCCTGCAGGACTGGGTTCTGGAGCGGGAGTTCCGCAAGGTGCCGGGGGTCGTGGACGTGGTGAGCTGGGGCGGCGGGACCAAGCAGTACGAGATCGACGCCGACCCGGCCAGGCTGCGGGACTACAACCTGACGCTCAAGCAGGTCTTCGAAGCCGTGGCGTCGAACAATCAAAACGCGGGGGGAAGCTACATCCGGCAAGGCGACTACGCGCTGATGGTACGCGGCATCGGGCTGGTGCGGTCGCGCGAGGACATCGAGAACATCGTGATCGCCGCGCAGAGCGGTACGCCAGTGCGGGTGAAGGACGTCGGCAAGGTGGGACTCGGCCACTCGATCCGATTCGGAGCCTTGGGGCGCGGCGACACGGATGACGCCGTACAGGGGATCGTCCTGATGCGCCGCGGCGAGAACTGCGATGCGGTGCTGGAGCGCGTCAAAGCGAAGATCCCCGAGATCCAGGAGCTGCTGCCGCCGGGCGTGGAGCTGAAGCCCTACTACAGCCGCGACCGTCTGGTGAAGACCACGGTGCACACGGTAATGCACAACTTGGTGGCGGGCGCGGGGCTGGTCGTGGTGCTGCTTTCGGTGTTCCTGTGGAACGTCCGGACGGCGTTCCTCGTGGCGCTCACCATCCCGCTATCGCTGCTGTTCGCGTTCATCTTCATGTATCTCAAGGGCATCCCGGCGAACCTACTCTCTTTGGGAGCCGTCGACTTCGGCATCATCGTCGACGGCGCGGTCATCATGGCTGAAAACATCCTTCGGCACCTTTCCGAGCGGCGAGCCCACGCCTCGCAGGTGGTGGCGGAGGTGCGCGCGGCAGCGCTGGAGGTGGCGGGGCCGCTGACGTTCGCCGTGCTCATCATCATGACCGTGTACCTACCGATCCTCACTTTCGAGCGGATCGAGGGGAAGCTGTTCCGGCCGATGGCGGTCACGATCATGCTGGCGGTGACCGGGTCGCTGGTCTTGACGTTGACGCTGATCCCCGTGCTGGCGAGCTACCTGTTCCGGACGGCGCCTTCGGAGCGCGAGAGTCCGATCCTGGCCGTGCTGAGGCGGCCCTACCTGCCGGCGGTGCGCTGGTGCCTGAAGCGGCCGTGGTTGCCGGTGGCGGGAGCCTGCGTGCTGCTGGCGCTCACGGGGTGGACGTTTGCGTTGCTGGGAAAGGAGTTCCTCCCCGAACTGGACGAGGGCGACCTCTGCAGAGATCCTCTATTGCAGAGATCCTCTATTGTCACTGACTTCTGTTGGCGTCGGATAGCCACCCTGGTGCGAGGTCTGATCCATAGACCCATGAGAAGTCCGTCCCACGCTGTAGCCCGACCCGTAACATGCGCATGAC
>JACQEC010000170.1 GCA_016200765.1 Chloroflexota bacterium
CGTTCACGGGTGGCGTCGGCGCACAGCGTTTGCCGCAGATGCTCGATGATCTGGAGTTCTTTTTTTCAGTCATCGCTAAGGTTTACCGCAGATGGCTCGCCTTGTCCAATCTTAACTTAATGCCATTGGGCTGAAGCCTGCACTCCAGAGACGGCAGACTTTTCGCGATCTACTGAGTATGTTGTTTCCATAGCAAAACCCGCCCTCTCAACGAGGGCGGGTTTCTTTATACAAGCCTGATCGAACAGCCTTTAAACTTGCGGCTCCTCGTCTGGCAAGTCCGCGTGCGGCTCGGCCGAGTCCGATGACCGCGGCAACGGGGTCACCGGCGGCAACGGCTGGCCCGGCCGCAGGATGGTGATTTTCACGGCGGTGCGCTCGTGCCCTTCGATCTCCACCTCCACGAAGGTCGGGACGCACACCACCTCAATCCCATCGCGCGCCAGAAAGCCTCGCGCAATCGCAATAGCTTTCACCGCCTGGTTGACGGCTCCTGCCCCAATCGCCTGCACCTCTGCGGGGGTTCCCTCCCGTATGACACCGGCAATGGCGCCAGCGACCGAAGTGGAACGAGAGCGTGCTGAAACCTTAAACACTTCCATCGTTGACACCTCCTGATCGCAAATCTCGACGAATTCCGGATAACTCACCTTGCGCGCGGTCATTGCTGGGTCGCGCAATGGCAAGCCGCCCGCAACATGAGTGACTGAATATTACCCTGCTTTGGCGGCGGCGTCAATATCCTATTGCGCGTACTCAATCGCCCGGGTTTCGCGGATAACCGTGACCTTGATCTGTCCGGGGAATTGCACGCCTTCCTCAATCTTGCGCGCAATCGCTTTGGAGAGCCGCTGGGTGGCAAGGTCGTCAATCGCTTCCGGCTTCACCAGAATACGGACTTCGCGCCCGGCCTGCACGGCAAACGCCTGCGCCACCCCCTCAAACGAATTGGCGATCTCCTCCAGCGCTTGCAGGCGCTTCACGTAGATTTCCAATGTCTCGCGGCGCGCGCCCGGGCGCGCGCCCGAAATCGCGTCGGCGGCCTCGACAATCACCGCCTCCACCGACCCCATCTCTTCTTCGCCATGATGGGCCGCGATGCAGTTCACCACCTTCGGGGGGACGCCGCAACGGCGCGCGATGTCCGCGCCGATCAGGGCATGGGAGCCGTCCACCTCATGCGTGACCGCTTTGCCAATATCGTGTAACAACGCGCCCGCGCGGCAGATCAGGCTGTCCGCGCCCAGCACGCCCGCTTCATAGGCCGCGCGCTCGCCTTCCGTCAAGATGATCTGATCCACTTCCTTCTGCGCCTGCTCGACCACCTTCTCCACGCGCGCCGGGTGGATGCGCCCGTCGGCCACCAACTTCAGCACCGCCAGCCGCGCCACCTCGCGCCGCACCGGGTCGAAGCAGGAGACGATGATCGCGTCCGGCGTATCGTCCACCACCAGATCGGCGCCGGTGGCCAGCTCAATCGAGCGGATATTGCGCCCCGACCGCCCGATGATGCGCCCCTTCATCTCCTCGTTGGGGATCGGCACCATCGAGACGGTGGACTCGGCCACCTGCTCCGACGCGATACGCTGGATCACGGTCGCAATAATTTCGCGCGCGCGGCGGTCTCCGTCCTCTTGCGCTTTGGCTTCGATCTCGCGCATCAGGCGCGCCGCATCCTGCCGCGACTCTGCCTCGACAATCTTCAAAAACGTCGCGCGCGCCTCCTCGCGGCTCATCGCCGCAACGCGCTCCAACTCCTTCAGCTGGCTAATCTTGATCTCCGCCAGCTCCTGGTGCTTGCGCTCAATCTCCTTCTCGCGCGCGTCCAGACTGCGCTTCCGATTGTCCACCGCCTCACTGCGGCTCTCCAACCCTTCGCGCCGCTGTTGGAGCCTTCGCTCCTGTTCCTGCAATTCGTTTCGGCGCCGCTTTTGTTCAGTTTCCTGCTGCTCTCTAAGTTTCAGAACCTCGTCTTTGCCTTCCAGCATGATCCCCTGGGATTTGTTCTGCGCCTCCAAGACAACGCGCGCCGCCTCTTCCTCGGCCAATTTGAGCTGATCGGCATAGCGTATTTGCTTAGCCCGGTAGCCGACGCCAAACGCAAGCGCGGCTACGACCATACCACTAACGAGAGCTACGACAGCCCAATCCATATGCGCTAACCCTCCCTTTCATCAGGTTCCGGCGCGTTCGTTGCGCCGTACTCACCCCAGAGCCGCGCCACCGTGGTTTTGACCACCTCATAACCAAAGCCGCGTCTCTGTAAAAAGCCGCTCAAGCGGCGATAGAATATCTCGCGATCCAGCGACGCCATGCGCATGGCCCGCTTTTGACCTGCTTCATAGGCGCTGTGCGGTTCGTCCACCGAGCCGATGGCCTCCTGCACCTGCTCGTCCGACACGCCCTTCTGCCGCAATTCCTGGCGCAAGGCGCGCTTGCCGCGCGGGCCAAACGTCTCACGATTCTCAACCCAGTATTGGGCAAACGAGCGGTCGTTGACCAATTCCAGACGGGCGAGCCGCTCCAGCACCTGCGCGCGCGCGCCCTCGGAAACCCCCTTATCCTTCAGATAGCGCTCCAGTTCGGCCCGGCTGCGCGGGCGATAGGAGAGAAACCCTAGTGATTTGTTATAGGCCTCTTCGGCCTCGTCGAGCGCGCGCAGGCGGGCAACCTCCTCGGCGCCAATCGCCTGCCCAACCTTCAGCCGCGCGGCAACAATCGCCGCCAGCCCAAAGGCAAACTGAGCGTTAATATAAACGCTGACCCGCTGTGGATTCTTCTGCTGCGGCGATAAAGCGGTAATGGTATCCATCATCCGTCACGAAACAAAAAGGGCTGTGACGCAAAGTCACAGCCCGGCGAAAAGCCAACTCGGTCCGGCACAGACCGGCTTGGGGGTCTGTCCCGGTTGACTCACGATGTTCTATTCAGAGACTACCGCTGAACTCACGGGTAAAAACAGGATGAGGCTAACCAGACTGAACAGTAGGTTCACGTTTTCTCTGATTGCTGCTGTGCTCTGAACGAATATCCGAATTGAGTAGGCTGTTGCTGTGGGCGTTATTGCGCCGGTTCTATCGCGGGCTTCAAAGGCAGCCCGGCCTTTGCCCGCACTTGATTTTCAATCGCAAGCGTTGTTTCAGGGTGCTTCCGCAGGAACTCCTTAGATCCCTCCCGCCCCTGTCCGAGGCGGGTATCGCCGTAGGAATAATAGGCGCCGCGCTTCTCGACGATGCCCATTTCCGAGGCGACGTCCAGAATATCCCCCTCACGCGAGATGCCCTCATCATAGAGCATGTCGAACTCCGCGATTTTGAACGGCGGAGCGACCTTATTCTTCTTGACCGAGACCTTGACGCGACTGCCGATCTGATCGTTGCCGTTCTTGATCGCGTCGGTTTTGCGAATATCCAGCCGCACCGACGCGTAGAACTTCAGGGCGTTGCCGCCCGTGGTCGTCTCCGGGTTGCCGTACATCACGCCAATCTTCATGCGTAGTTGGTTGGTGAAGATAACCGCCGTGTTGGATTTTTTAATCACGCCGGCCAGTTTGCGGAGCGCCTGTGACATCAGCCGCGCCTGCAGGCCGACGTGTGAATCGCCCATCTCGCCTTCGATTTCGGCGCGGGGCACCAGCGCGGCCACCGAGTCAATCACGATCACGTCCATGCCGTTGCTGCGCGCCAGCGCCTCGGTGATCTCCAACGCCTGCTCGCCGGTGTCCGGCTGTGAGATATACAAATTATTCACATCTACGCCGATCTTCACGGCGTAGGCTGGGTCGAAGGCGTGTTCGGTGTCAATGAAGGCGGCGACGCCGCCGAGTTTTTGCGCCTCGGCGATGACGTGCAGGCAGATCGTGGTCTTGCCCGACGATTCCGGCCCGTAAATCTCGGTCACACGCCCGCGCGGCACCCCGCCAATCCCGACGGCCAGATCGAGCGACATCGCGCCGGTCGGTATAGACTCGACGACGAAGTCGCTCTGGCCGCCCAGTTTCATGATGGCGCCGTCGCCATACCTCTTCTTCAGGGTCGCCAGCGTGCTTTCGAGCGCCTTCTGTTTGCCGTCCTGCGCGGGCAAGTGAACACCTCACACGGTTATGCGTTAGAGTTTAGTCGCGCCAATCATACAATATCTGCGGATAAATTGCAAGCAATTTTTTTGACAAGCCGCCCCAGTTCGATTATACTCTCTTTCACAATCTGTTGGGGCCGTAGCTCAGTTGGGAGAGCGCTTCAATCGCACTGAAGAGGTAGTGGGTTCGAATCCCATCGGCTCCACCAACCGCATAGTGGCCGTGAGCAGGAGTAGTAGGCCATCCTCACAGCGAGCCGGGAAAGAACAGGTGGGAGCCCGGCGCCGCGCCCACGAGGAGCGCAGAGGCCGAACTCGCCTGTGAGCCGCCGGGGTGAAACGGAGGGGCAGTCTGCACGACTGTCTGCGCCGTCTAGCCCCAGCCGTGTATCCGCGTTAAGGATTCAAGCAGATAACTTGGGGTCGTAGCTCACTTGGGAGAGCGCTTCAATGGCATTGAAGAGGTAGAGGGTTCGAATCCCTTCGACTCCACTTTTATCTATCAGGGTGGCACCACGGAGTAAACTCTTCGTCCCTCGGCGGGCGAGGAGTTTTTTGTTTATCTGACCCTAATCTGCAACCAAGGAGAGAGCATGACCATACCCGCAACCGAATGGATCTGGATGAACGGCAAGTTTGTGCACTGGGACGACGCGAAGGTGCACTTCTGGACGCACGCCCTGCACTACGGCTCCAGCGTCTTTGAGGGCATCCGCGCCTACAAGACGGTCAGCGGCACGGCGGTCTTCTGTCTGGACGCCCACTTAGACCGGCTGTGGAACTCGTGCAAGGTTTACCGCATGCCCATTCCTTACGAGAAGCCGGCCCTAAAAGATGCCGTCGTCCAGACGATTATCCGCAACGAACTGGAGTCGGCCTACATTCGCCCGCTGGTCTGGCGCGGCGTGGACGCGATGGGCGTGAACGCGCAAACCTGCCCGGTGGAGGTGGCCATCTCGACCGTGCCGCTGGGGCGCTATCTCGGCCCGGACGCGCTGGAGAACGGCATTGACGTCGGCATCAGTTCGTGGCGGCGCATGGCGCAGGACACCTTCCCGGCGCAAGCGAAGATCGGCGGGCAGTACGTGAACTCGCAGTTTATCCTGCAAGAGGCGCTGGCGCACGGCTACGCCGAGGGCATCGCGCTGGACATGAACGGCTACGTCAGCGAGGGCAGTGGGGAAAATATCTTCATCGTCTATCAGGGCGAACTCTGGACGCCGCCGATTAGCGCATCCATCTTGCTGGGCGTCACGCGCCGCGCGGTCATTCAAATCGCGCGCGACCTGAACTACCGCGTGCGCGAGGAGAACATCCCGCGCGAGATGCTCTATATCGCCGACGAAATCTTCTTCACCGGCACCGCCGCCGAGATTACGCCGGTGCGCTCGGTGGATCACATCGCCATCGGCACAGGCAAACGCGGGCCGGTGACGATGCGCTTGCAAGAGCATTTCTTCAATCTCGTCGAGGGGCGGATGGCAGACCCATATGGCTGGCTGACGCCGGTGCAGTGACGGCGACGCGATGATGCCCTCCTATATCGGCTGGCTGCGCGAGCGCGTCGGCCACGACAAGATTATTATGCCAGCGGCGGCGGGCTGTATCCGCGACGCACAGGGGCGCGTGCTCTTGCAGAAACGCAGGGACAACTCGCTATGGGGCTTTCCGGGCGGGATGGTGGAACTCGGCGAGAGCGCCCACGAGGCCATGTGCCGCGAGGTGCGCGAAGAGGTAGGGCTAGAGGTCGTACCGACCCAACTGATCGGCATCTACACCGCGCCACGGTTCGATAAGACCTATCCCAACGGCGACCAGATGCAGTTGTTCATCACCTTCTTTGAGTGCCGGGTGGTGGGCGGCGCGTTGCAGAAGCAGGAGAGCGAGGTGCTCGACATCGGCTGGTTCGCTCTCGACGACCTGCCGCCGATGCAACCGTGCTGTGCGGCGAAGGCCGCGGACGCGAAGATATTTCGC
>JACQEC010000171.1 GCA_016200765.1 Chloroflexota bacterium
AAGAGCGCGTTATCCATCAGGCTACCTCAACAAGAACGAAGAGGTGACGGCCAACAGCGCCAGCACAAACGACACGCCCAGCAGTTCGGGCACGCGGAAGAGGCGCAGTTTGGCGACGTGCGTTTCGATCAGCGCGATGGCCACCGCCAATACGGCGAGTTTCACGATCAACGTGCCGATACTGACCGCCAGCGCAAGCGGCGTGAGCGCCGTCGCGACGCCCCAGGGCACGAACAGATTCGACAGCAGGGTGAAGAAGACGAGCAGTTTCAGCCATGACGCCCACTCGATGAGAGCCAGATAGCGGCCTGAATATTCGAGAATCATCGCCTCGTGAATCATCGTCAGTTCGAGGTGCGTGGCGGGATTGTCCACCGGCAAGCGCCCCGTCTCGGCCAACATCACGATGAACAACGCCGCGAAGGCGAGCAGGTGGCCGGGGCTAATCGCCGCGCTGGGGTTGGCGAGCGTCTGCGTCACAATGTGCCCGAGGTTCGTCGAGCCGGCCCTCAACCCCAGGCCGAAGATGGCGAGCGCAATCGTCGGCTCGGCGATAGCGGCGACGGTCATCTCACGGCTTGCGCCCATGCCGCCGAAGGCCGTGCCGGGGTCGAGCCCGGCCAGCGCGAGGAAGAATGTGCCCAGCAAGAGCAGATAGACCACCACCAGCAAATCCCCCACGCCGTCAAAGGGCAACGGCGCGATGATGAGCGGAATCAGAAACGTCACCGCGACCGTGCTGGCAAACACCAGAACCGGCGCGAGGTGGAACAGCCACGAGGCGTTGTTCGAGATCACCATTTCTTTATGAAACAACTTCCGCAGTTCAAAGTAGGGCTGCCAGAGCGGCGCGCCGCGCCGATTCTGCAAGCGCGCCTTTAACCAGCGCACGAAGCCGACCAGCCCCGGCGCAAGCCCCAGGCCCAACAAGACCTGCAACAATTCAAGCAGATAGTCTGTCATCGTTTGTGCTCCTCAAGCACCCCCTACTTGCCCGCCACCAGAATCAGGCCCAGCAGTGCCGTCAGCGCGACGACGATGTAGGTCATATACCCGTGCAAAGACCCCGACTGCACGCGCCGCGCCCATGCGCTCAACCACAACACCAGCGCCACTAAAGGCTCGTAGAGAAACTCGTCGAACCACGAGCGAATCCCGCTCTTGAACTCGATGGACTGCACAAAGTATTTGGATTCGGGGTGGAAGTCAATCGTCAGTTCCTTCGTCGGACGATACAGTTCCGCGAACACACGGCGCAACGGCTCCGCAAACGCGGTGGCGGTGTATTCCATGCGCGGCGTCTGCCCGATGCGCCCACAGCCCCACGAATCGCAGATGCGTATGCGGCGATTGACGCGCAGTAAGCGCATGACCAGGGGCACCAGTCCCAGCACGATGAGCAAACCCAACGCGGCCAGCGTCGGCGACATCTGCGCGAAGCCGCCGGGCATTTGCAAAGAGAGATTCAACGCAAAGGTCAGGCGCGTGTCGGGCAGACCGCCGAGCCCGACCAGCACCCCGCCCAGCATCGGCACGACGGCGAACGGCGCAAGCCCCAAGACACAACAGGCCAACGCGAGCAGAGCCATGCCGAAGCGCATCGAGCGCGGCGATTCGTGAGCGTGTTCCGCTTCGCGCGAGCGCGGGATGGCGAGGAACGTGATGCCAAACGCTTTGACGAAGCACGCCGCCGCGAGGCCGCTCGTCAGCGCCAACATGCCCACCGCAAGCGGCATGACAATCGCCACTTCGGGTACGGGGATGTTGGCGCCGCCCAGCAGCGCCTGAAACACCAACCACTCGCTCGCGAAGCCGTTGAGCGGCGGCAAGGCTGAAATGGCGACCGCGCCAATCAAAAAGAAAAGCGCCGTCCACGGCATACGCTTGATCAGGCCGCCCATCTCTTCCATGTTGCGCGTATGCGTGGCGCGCAGTACCGACCCCGCGCCGAGAAAGAGCAGACCCTTGAAGGTCGCGTGGTTGATGGTGTGATACAGCCCGCCGATAAAGCCGAGCGCGGCCAGCGTCAGCAGACCGTAGCTGTGGAACATCAACCCCGCGCCGATGCCCATCAGAATAATGCCGATATTCTCGACCGAGTGGTAGGCTAGCAATCGCTTGAGGTCGTGCTCCATCAGCGCGTACAGCACCCCTAGCAATGCGGATACCGCGCCGACGGCCAGCACGATACTGCCCCACCAGACCGGGCCGCCGCCCAGCAAGTCCAACACCACGCGCAGTAAGCCATAGACGCCCAGCTTGATCATCACGCCGGACATCAGCGCCGAGACGTGGCTCGGCGCGGCCGGATGCGCGCGCGGCAGCCAGACGTGCAGGGGCACAATGCCCGCCTTCGAGCCGAACCCCAGTAACGCCAGCACAAAAATCCAGTCGCGCAGAGCCGGCGGGAGATGCGCCGCGCCCGCGCGCAGGTCGGCAAACGCGCCCGACGCGCCGCCGCTCATCAGCAACACAAACGCGGCGAGCAGGAGAGCCAAGCCCGCGTGCGTCATCGCCGCATACCACAAGCCTGCGCGCAGGGTGTCTTCTTCGTCGGGTTCCGTGATGACGAGGAAGTACGACGTGAGCGACATGCCTTCCCACATCAACAGGAATGTCAGCACGTTGTCGGCCAACACGACGAGGCTCATCGTGAGCAGAAAGAGATTGAACATCACGCCCAGCAGGCGCAGTGAGGCGCGGCCATCTTCATAAGCCGCCGAGTACCCCGCGCCGTAAATCGCGGCCGGGATCGCGCCCACGCCAATCACGATGAGGAAGAACGCGCCGAGCGCGTCGAGCCGTAAGGCCAAGCCGCCGGCGATGGGCAGTAATTCGTGAATCGTCAGCGCGAACGGCGCGCCTGACGCGATGACGCTTGCGCCGAGCATTAACCCGGCCGCCGCGCCGATTACCGCG
>JACQEC010000173.1 GCA_016200765.1 Chloroflexota bacterium
AGGTTGATCCACTGGATCAGGATGAACCCGATGCCGCCGCCGCCGACGAAGCCCAGCACCGTCGAGAAGCGCACGTTGCCGTCCCAGCGATAGAGGATATAGCCGATGAACTGCGGGATGACCTGCGGCACCACCGCAAAGGCCAGCATCTGCAGGAAGTTCGCGCCCGTCGCCTTGACAGCCTCCATCGGGCCGGGCTCAATGTTCTCAATCGCCTCCGAGCAGAGCTTACCCAATCCGGCCGCCGTGTTGATGGCCAGCGCCAGCGTGCCCGCCGCCGGTCCGATGCCGACCCATACCACAAACAACGTGGCGACGATGAGCGATTCAATGGAGCGAAAGACGTTCTGGTAGATGCGCACCAGATAGTAGATGCTCGCGCCGCCGCCCCTGAACCCGACCAGCCCGCCGCCCAGCCCCAGCAGGGCCCCTCCTCCCAACGCCAGCGCCGAGCCGTTAAAGAACCCTAGGTTCAGTTGCGGGGCCGGTACAAGAGCCCCCAGCGCATCGCCGCCGTACAAGCCGAGTGCCAGGCCGTGCACGCCGATGACGGCGGCGGCAATCGCGCCCGTGGCCGGGCCGCGCAGGTCGAGCATCAGGTTGCGCGCGCCGAAGAAGCTCAACGGGATCGCCAGCACCACCCCGAACAGCGTCGCCATCAGCGCGAGCATGACCGTCTCATACATCTTGCTAAGCGTAACCTCCACCGCATCGCTGGGCAAGAGGCGGCCATTGGCGTGATCAATAATCGCCTCGAAGTCGTATTCGGGGCCCAGCCGCCGCTCGGCTTTAATCTCGAGCTTGAAATGGCCTTGCGCGTCCGTCTGAAACGGCTTGATCAGCTCGCGGTTGGTGAAGCGGGCGTAGTTCAGTTCACCCGCCGTGTTCGGCGAGAAGTTGGCGCCTTCCAGCGTCAGCGGGTCGTCGTAATTCGCGCAGTTCGGCGACAGCGTTAAGGTCGGCTTGCCCGGCTCGCCGACCGTGGCGGCTTGCGGCGGCTCGGCGCACGGCACCTTGAACCTGACCAGCACCGCCTCGGTGGATCGCTCGCGCACGGCGACGTTGGGATGCAGTAAGTCGTCAATCAGATTGCCCATCAGGTTGGCGTCGTGCAGGAGTTGATTGGTGTCCAGTTTGACCGCGCGCCAGCCGAGACCGGTCTGCTCGACATCGCCGACCGGCACAAAGAGCACCACCAAGGCGAGGATCACGATCAACCGGCCCAGCCCGCCGCGCAGGGGATTGCCCTCGCTGGATTTTGGAGCGCGCCCCGTCGTGTTTGCCATTATCGGATGTTGACCTCAACCGCTTCTTCGCCGTAGATTTCCTTGAAGCGCTTTTCGTCAATGTCCTGGGGCAGGCCGTCAAAAACCATGCGCCCCGCCTTCAGGGCGATGATGCGGTGGCCGTAGGCGCGCGCCAGATCAAGGAAGTGCAGACTGCACAGCACCGTCACGTTGTCCTGCCGGTTCAACTGCTGGATATACTTCATCACGGAGTGCGAGATGGCCGGATCGAGACTGGCCACCGGCTCATCGGCCAGCAGGAGCTTCGGCTCCTGCATGAGCGCGCGCGCGATGCCGACGCGCTGTTGCTGGCCGCCGCTTAGCGTATCGGCGCGCACCGCGGCCTTATCGGCGATACCAACGCGCTGCAGGCTGGCCATCGCCCGCTGTTTGTCGGCTTCGGAAAAGACGCCCAGCGTGGACAGGAGCGGGTTGGCGTAGCCCAATCGCCCGGCCAGCACATTGGTCATCACCGTCGAGCGGTGCACGAGGTTGAAGTGCTGGAAGATCATGCCGAACTGGCGGCGAAGCCTGCGCAGTTCATCCTGATTCGCCGCTGTGATATCCTGCCTGTTGAAGACGATCTTGCCGGAGGTTGGCTCAATCAGGCGATTGATACAGCGCAGAAGGGTGGACTTGCCCGACCCCGACAGGCCGATGATGACGAGAAACTGGCCGTCGGGCACGCTGAACGAGATGTCGTCGAGCGCCAGCGTGCCGCTTGGGTACCGCTTGGTGAGGTGTTGGATTTCAAGCATACGATGTTCGGTTATAGCAAATGGCGTATGGCCGATTCGCTATTCAGCGTGCCATACGCCATTCGCACCCATTGCCATTACGGCGCCGCCGAATCCATTGATGATTTTAGATTTTTGATTTGGCAATCTAAAATCTGAAATCATCAATCCCCAAATCTCCCCGCGGCGGTGAACGATAACGATCAGGCCAGGGCCCGCGGGCCTATGGCGCTTTGGTCGGCGTCGCCGCCGGAGCGCCGGGCGTATTGGTCGGTCTGGGCTGGATAGCCTGCTCCAGATTCAGGCCAAGCGCCTTCGCGATGACGCGAATCGGGTCAAACAGAGCGTCGCGGCCATCGGCAAAGCCGTAAATCTGATAGGTCGAATCGAGCGCCTTCTTGCCGTCGTCGGTCGTCGAGACTTCCAACAGAGCGCGCTTGAAGTTCGCCTTCACCTGCGGGTCGAGGTCCTTGCGGACGCTCACCGTGTCGTTGGGAATCTCATCGCTGAACGTCAGTTGCGCGGTCTTGGTCATGATGTCTGGATTGTCCTTGACCAGACCGGTGCGCACATCCTCAAAGGTTGCGCCCGCATCCACAGTGCCCTTCAGCACGGCCAGCGCGACGTTGTTGTGACTGCCCAGACTCGTGACTTCGGCAAAATCCTTCGCCGGGTCGAGGCCGTTCTTGGTCAAAATATCGCGCGCATACAAGTTGCCCGAGGTCGAGAGCGGGTCGCCAAAGGCAAACTTCTTGCCCTTCAGCGCCAGAATCTTATCCTTCACCGTCGCCTTCGGGTCGGCGGCGAGCTTGGCGAGGTCGGGGTTCTTCTCGACGTTGAAGATGATCTGCGAGCGATAGGTGAAGCAGACATCTTTGCCGGGCGGGCAGACGTTGGTCGGGCTCTGCACGCGCACGGTGATCAGCATCAGCTCCACACCGCACTTGTCCTTCGCCACCACGTAGCTCAAGGGGTTCAGCCAACCCACGTCCACCTTGCCACTGCACATCCCTTCGACGGTGGCCGCGAACGAGGTCGAAACCGACGATTCCAACACATAGCCGGTCTTGTTGGAAATGAGCTTATCCAGGTCCTTGGCGGCGGCCAGAATCTGCGTCGCGTTGCCCGAGGGGATATACGACTCGATAATCTTCTGCGGCACCTTCGTTGGCGGCGGCGGGACCGGTGTCGCGGTGGCAGGCGCCGCAGGCACGGCCGTGGCCGCCGGGGCCGGGGCGGTGGTCGGGGCGGCCGTCGTGCCGCAGGCAACGAGCGCCACCGCCGCGAGGATGACAATCAATAACAGAACAGGGCGTTTGAACATGACCTTCTCCTCCTTGTATAGGGTATCAGTCGTAATGGATTTCAAATGGGATGACAATCGGCAATAACGCAGGATACCTCCTTCGCGCATCAAGATAATGGTTTGCTTTGCCGGGACGCGCCCATCATACAATAAAACATGATAGACTGCAAGGCGCAGACGCAAAAAAACTGCCTTGCAGTCCGCTTGACATAGAACTACCGTTCGCGTATAATAGGATACAGAACAAATTTTCGCAAGGCAGGTTCTCGCGAAGGAGCGAATTATGAACCTTTCACCACGTCAGCAGGGCATTTTGCGGTTCATCCGGGAGTTTTCCCGCCAGAACGGCTACCCGCCGACGATCCGCGAAATCGGCAAGGAAGTCGGCATCAGTTCGACTTCGGTGGTCAACTATAACCTCAATAAGCTGGAGAAGAACGGCCTGCTCGATCGCTCGCGCACGATCTCGCGCGGCCTGCGCGTCGTGGAGACTCATGCGCCTACCGCGCGGCTCGGCGAGAACATGCTCCGCATTCCGATCGCCGGCACCATCGTCGCCAGCAAGCCGATGCCGCCGCCGGACGATGCCTTCGCGCACATTCCGCGCGAGACCATCGAACTGACCCGCGACATCGTGCGCGAGCGCGAGGGGCTGTTTGCGCTTCGCGTCAAAGGCAACTCCATGGTGGACGCGCTGGTCAACGACGGCGACATCGTGGTGATGAAGAAGGACGAGGAGGTGCACAACGGCGATATGGTGGCCGTCTGGCTGAAAGATCGCGGCGAGACGACCCTCAAACGCATCTACCGCGAGAAGAATCGCGTGCGGCTCCAGCCGGCCAACCCGACGATGAACGCCATCTACGTCAACGCCAACAACGTCGAGGTGCAGGGCAAAGTGATGGTCGTCATCCGGCAACTTTCCTGAACGCTCTCCTCCTTATTCCTCCGCCCCGCATTGACGCGGGGCGGAGGTGTTTTTGCCCCTTTTTTCCCCAGTTTATCCCAAATTCCTTGACAACAATTCCCAAACGGCCTATATTTGAGAGTAGCACTAATGTTCTATGTCTACCAAAACCTTTCAACTCAACCTACAGGCTGACCGCATCGAGATGGTGCTGGCGCATCACCGATTGGCCGCGCAGGTGGCCGGCGGCGTCGTCACGCCGCGAGTGGTGCGCTTCAACATCAGCCTCGGGCCAAGCGTCAAACTCAACAAGTTGACGGCGCTGGCGGAAGAGATTGCGCTCGCGCTCGGCGCGCCCTCGGTGCGGATTCAGCGCGAAGGCCCGACCGTGCAGGTCGAGGTGCCGCGCGAAGACCGGACGCAGGTATCGCTGGCGCGGTTGTGCGCGCAGATGACGCGGGTACCGGAAGCGACCGCGCTGTTGGGCATGGACACGAGCGGCCAGCCGCTGTTACTGCGCTTGGCGAGCGCGTCAGTGGCGCATGTGCTGGTGGCCGGCACGACCGGCTCCGGCAAGACGGCGCTGATGCGTGCCATCGTGCTGTCACTGGCGCGCTTCAACCGCCCGAACGGCCTGCGCATGATGTTGATTGACCCCAAAGGCAGCGCGTTTGACGTGTTCCGCGACATCGGCCACCTGCAAGCCCCGCCGATTCGCAAGATCGCGGAGGTATCGGACGCGCTGGAGAAACTGGTCGCGCAGATGGAGCGCCGCGCTTGCGACGGCAGTGACCGCCCGAAGGTGGTGGTCGTGATTGACGAACTGGCCGATCTCTTGCAGACCGGTGGCAGGGCCGTCGAGCAGTCGCTGGTGCGCCTGCTCCAGCGCGGGCGCGAAGCCGGCATCCACATCATTGCCGCGACGCAGAAGCCGAGCAGTCAGGCGATGAGCAGTGTGATGAAGAGCAACTTCCCCACGCGGCTGATCGGCAA
>JACQEC010000174.1 GCA_016200765.1 Chloroflexota bacterium
CCGCCCTTGGTGGCGACCTGCGCCGGATGAATCAGGCCGGTGACGCACAAGCCATATTTCGGCTCGGCGTCGGCGACGGTGTGGCCGCCGGCAATCACGCCGCCCGCCTCGGCCACTTTTGCCGCGCCGCCGCGAAAGATCTCGGTGATAATCTCCGGCGGCAGGGTCTCGGGGATACCCGCAATCGCCAGCGCCATCAGCACTTCGCCGCCCATCGCATAAATGTCGCTCATGGCGTTAGCGGCGGCAATCGCGCCAAAGGTGTATGGATCGTCCACAATCGGCGGGAAGAAGTCAACGGTCTGAATAATGGCGTGGTCGGCGTCGAGACGCCAAACGGCGGCATCGTCGGAGGTCTGTAATCCGACGATGAGGTCGGGATACTTCGAATAGTCGAACGCCTGACTGAGTGGGCGCAAAACTTGCGCCAGCAGGGCGGGCCCTATCTTGCCCGCTCAACCCGCACAGGACGCGAGCTGGGTCAGACGAACTTCTTCACGGGTGGACATGATTTACGCTACCTCTCAATTACCGGCAGAACCACATGCGATGGATGCGCCGCATCATGATACACGGCCTGCTGTGCGACTTCAACTCGCCGCTCCGCGCCCAGCGGGCCGCCGGTATTCGGATTGACATCAAAGCGCGGGAAGTTGCTGCTGCTGATGTCGAGCCGGATGCGATGGCCGGCCTGAAAGAGATTGGACGTTGGGTAAAGCGCAAAGGTAAAGGGATAGATTTCGTGCGGCGTGAGCAGCTCGGGCCGGGTATAGCCGCCGCGGTAGCGCGCGCGGATGATCGAGTCCGTCAGGTTCATCGCGAACCCATCGGGGTAATCGGCGCTGGGCGGGTACACGTCTATCAGTTTCGCGGTGAAGTCGCTGTCCTTGGCTGACGTTGAGGCCCACAGATTGACCATGATCGGCCCGGTTACCTCAACCGCGTTCGTCAGCGGCTCGGTTTCAAAGACCAGCACGTCGGAACGCGCGCGAAGGGGCAAGCTGTCCTTACAGCCGAAGAAGTCGGGGCGCGCGCGCTGGTCAAACGCGCCGTTGCGCATGATTGGCTCCGCCGCCGAGATGCCGCCGCCGATGGTTGGCACCGGGTCGCGCGGGTTGAATGTGTAGCGCGACGGCTGGCCCCCGACTGGATCGGGGGTCGGCTCGGCGGGAGGCTGTGGGGTCAGCAAGCCGTCGGCGCGGAGGTAGTAGGGAGTGTCGCGCGCGCCGGGCGGGGGCCAAGCGTCCTCGTCGCGCCAGCGGCCGCCGTGGTTCAGTCGCCCGGAGTAGTGCCTGCGCCCGTCGCCGCCGCCCATCACAAAAATGCGCACCGGCTTCGCGTGGGTGAAGACGGTAGACATTCCCTTGAGCGTCCAATCGAACCACGCGCAGCGCAGGTCGTTGTAGTCGTCGAGCATCGAGTGGGCGCCAAAATCTACGTCGCCGGCGTAGGTGTTGCCCCAGCCGCCGTGCGTCCACGGCCCCATGAGCAGGCGCTGGGGCGACTTTTTCATCCGGCTCAACGCGACATAATTCTCGCACGTTGCGCGGGCGTAGGAATCGTACCAGCCGCCCAGATAGAGCGTGGGCACGTCGGCATGTTCGGCGTAATACTCGTTAATGGCGTAGCCCCGTTGCTTCCAGTAGTCGTCGTAGTCGCCGCGGGTCAGGATGTCGAGCGCCCAGCGCTCGTATGAAGGCAGGAGTCGCAGAGGAGACGCGCCTTCTTTCAGGGGCGCGCGCCCCACCCATTCGCCGATGTGGTCGAAGGCGTCGTCCAGCGCGGCCTTGAGCGCGGGATCAGCCAGCGCCTCTTTGGAGGTCGTCGCCATGCGGAAGGCGTAAATCTGAAAGCGGTATTCCAGCGCGCCGTTCTGCCGCATCGAGGCGTGGAAGTAGTTGGACGCGCCCACCGCGACGACCATCGCCTTGAGGTGTGGCGGGTTCAGCGTCGCCAGCGCGGATTGGTCGGAGCCGGCGTACGACGCGCCGACCGTGCCGATCTGCCCACCGCTCCACGGCTGACGGGCGAGCCACTCCACCGTGTCATAGCCGTCGGGCGCTTCTTTGGCGAACGCGTACCACTCGCCCTCCGAGTTGAAGCGCCCGCGCACATCCTGTATCACGCAGACATAGCCGCGCCGCGCGAAATACTGCCCGTTAGCGACCAGGTCGGCGCGGCCCTTGTCGTAAGGCGTGCGCTCCAGAATGACGGGAAATTGTCCGGCGACCGCCTGCCCGTCCAGCGCAGGCCGATAGACGTCGGTCGCCAAGCGCACGCCGTCACGCATCGGCAGCATGACGCCGCGCTCGACGGTTGAGGTATAGAGTTGGGGAGAGCCAGAGTAGGGCATAGGATTCATTTGGGGCTCTTCAGCCCGCTGCCAGTCACGACGAAGATCAGCGTCATCTGCTCCTACTTCTTTCGATACACCCGACTGCGATGGTCAATCTTGTGTATCACCAGACTGCGTTCAGCACGCAACACCTCGTACACAACCCGGTAATCGCCTGACCGCAATTTATAGAAACCGACCAAATCCCCAGTCAGGGGCTCTGGCTGTATCGAGTCAAAGCTGGCCGCTAACCAGCGGATACGCTCGACAATGCGCTGAGCCACAGGTTTATCGAGGCGGGATAGTTGCCGACTGGCCGCCACGAGTAGTCGGACCGTGTACACAATCTACGCGAGTCCTAACCGCTGGACGACGTCGTCGAGTGATTCGCCGCGCTCGCCGTGTGCAACAAGCTTTTGCTGGCGTAACAACTGCTCTCGCACGGAGGTCCGCAATTCGAGTCCTTCGTCGGGGTCCCCTAAGAGTTCGATCAGTTTCCTTTCGAGCGTATCCTCGATCATCTCGCGCAATTCGTCTTTTGTCATCTCAGCCACAGAATTCGACATAGCGACCTCTCTGTCATCTGCCCTCCCACAGATTCTGAAATCTGCGGGATAGCGTCATCGTAGTGCGGGTGGGCTCTTCAAGCCACTGCCGGTCAGCGCCGCAACGGTCACGCCGTCCACTTTCAGCCGCTTGAGCGCGGCGCCCACCACGGCGCTGGTCGGCTCGACGTACAAGCCAATCTGCGCCAGATCGCGCTGGGCGGCCAGCGTTTCGTCGTCCGAAACCGCCAGCGCGTCGCCGCCGCTTTCGCGGATGGCGCGCAGGATTTCGCGGTCGCGGATAGGGCGCGCGAGGCTGATGCCTTCGGCGACAGACAGTTTCTTCTCAACCGGCGCGGCGCGGTCGAGCCCTTGACGCAGGGCCTCGACGATCGGCATACAGGCAATAGATTGAACACCGATGATGCGCGGAAGTTTCGCGATCAGCCCGGCGGCCAGCAGGTCTTTGAAGCCGCGATACGCGCCCAGCAACAGCGACCCTTGACCAATGGGGCAGACATAGCATGTTGGGACGCCGCGCCCCAACTGCTCCCAGATTTCATAAGCGATGGTCTTGGTGCCTTCGAGCGTCAAGGGCGACCACGCATGAGAGGCATAGACCAGCCCGCCACCCGCCGCCGCTTCGAGCGCCTCGGTCGCCTTCTCGCGCGCACCCTCGACCTTGTTCAAGCGCGCGCCAAAGACCGCAATCTGGGCGAGCTTGGCGGGCGAGGCCGAGGCGGGCGTAAAGACTTCGGCGGCGAGGCCGGCGCGGGCGCAGTAGGCGGCGAAACTGGCGCCCGCGTTGCCGCTGGAATCGTCGGCGGCGCGGGTAACGCCCCACGCCTTCAGCGCCGTCGTCAGCACCGTCGTGCCGCGATCCTTGAACGACCCGCTAGGCGAGATGTATTCGAGTTTGAAGTGGATCGGCTGTCCGGCGAACCCGGCCTCGACCAGCGGCGTCATCCCCTCGCCCATCGAGACAACGCGCGCGCCGTCCGGCAGGGAGAGCATCGCGCGGTAGCGCCACAGTGAGTGGTCTTCTGTATTGATCGCAGCTGGGTCGAACCGCTTGCGGTCCGCCACATCGAGCGGGCCGCCGCATTCCGCGCAGCGCAGGCGCTGTGACGTGGCCGGATAGCTGATGTGGCACTGCGGGCAAACGAACTGCATTCGGAAATGTCCTATGGTTCGAATTGAGCGATGAAGCCGGCATACACCTTCGCGGTGGCCGTCAGCGTCTCAAGGTTGGCGCGCTCGTCGGTCCCGTGGCCGCGCTCGCCGCCGGGGCCATAGCCGATTCCCGGCACGCCGAGTTCGTGCGCGAAGTAGTGCAGGTCGGTGAAGCCGTTGGTGACCGAGAACTTGGGCCGCTTGCCGCGCACGGCGCGCACCACCTGCGCGAACTGCTGGTGGAAGGCCGAGCCGGGGTCGCTGACACAGGGGTCAATGCGCTGGAACGTCTCGGCGTCCATCTTGATTTTGGGCACCCGCGCGCGGGCGGCTTTGAGCGCAGAGAGCATTTCTCTCTCCGCGTCGCGCAGCATCTCGCTGGGCACGATGCGGCGGTCAATAGTGAACCAGCCCTCCGCAGGCACCGTGTTGACCTTCGCGCCCGCGCCGATGCCGAACACCCCGCCGATGTTGATGGTCGGGTGCATGACCTTGCCGCCCTGTGTGGTGAAGGCGCGGCGGGCGAGCGTCTTTTTCAGCGGCTGTAGCCCATTGACGATGGCCGCCGCGCCCTCGAAGGCGTTGACGCCTTTCTGGGGCTGGGCGGCGTGCGCGGCCTTGCCATGCACGGCCACGCGAAACCAGAGGACGCCGTTGTGGCCGTAGCCGACGTTGTCCTTGCCGCCGCCCTCACATTCAATCGCGAAATCCGGCTTGACCAGCCCCTGCCGCACGATGTAGCCCGCGCCCAATTCGCCGCCCACTTCCTCATCGGCGGTGAACGAGACCTCGATGTTGACCTTCGGGGTGACGCCGCAGTCTTTCACCGCCTGCAGGGCGGCGCAGAGTGTGGCGATGGAGCCTTTCATGTCCTCGGAGCCGCGCCCGTAAATCCAACCATCCTCTATTTCCGGATTGAACGGCCCGTACTTCCACTGGCCGGAAACGGGCACCACGTCGTAATGCGCGTTGAAGTGCAGAGTCTTCGGCGCACCGATATCCCAGCGACCGATCAGGTTGTAGCGCGGGTAGCCCGCCGAGTCCGGCAAGGTTTGCGCCACGACCTCGTCCGGCACGCGCACGACCTGCGTCTTCAGACCGAGCGACTGTAAACGCGCGTCGAGCGCGCCGACACACTCGGCGTAGCGCTCACCGGGCGGGTTGACGGTGGCGATGCGCACCAGCGACTGGAGGAAGGCGATGGTCTCGGGTTGATGTTGCTCGATGTGCTCGTTAAGGGATTGCATGAGGTCTCCGTTACGGGAAGTTTCGTTCGCTGGGTGCCGTCATTCGAGAACGATCTCGCCGCTTTTGCCGCCGCTCTTGCGCGCGAGACGGACGTTCTGGATATGCATGGCGCGGTCAACGGCTTTCGCCATGTCGTAGATCGTCAGCGCCGCGACGGTTACGGCGGTCAGCGCTTCCATCTCGACGCCGGTCCTGCCGAGTGTCTTCACTGTCGCGGTAATGCCGATGGCGCACGTGCCATCGGACCGGGGACCGTCGTCCGGCGGCAGTTCAAAATCCACCTTGACGTTGGTTAGCATCAGCGGATGGCAGAGCGGGATCAACTCGCTGGTCTTCTTGGCGGCCATGATGCCCGCCACACGCGCCACTGCGAGGGCATCGCCTTTTTCTATCTGGCCGCCGCGAATCAGCGCCAGCGTGGCGGGCATCATCGTGATCTCGCCTCTGGCGATAGCAACGCGCTCGCTGTCGGGCTTGCCGCCGACATCCACCATGCGCGCGCGGCCTTGTTCGTCTAAATGGGTCAGGGTCATAGCGGGCGTCCTTGAACGGCTGATGAGATTATACCCGAAATGCGCCGAGACGAGGCAAGCGGGCAACGCAACACCGCGTCAGTCAAAACTCACTTCGTCCTTGCCCTGTAGCTTGTCCTGCACTCGCTCGATAATCAACTGCAAGTGCCGCGGATGCTGGACGAAATCCAGACTGTGCGCGGGCACGGTCAGCATCGGGCAGAAGGTGAAGCTGGCCGTCCATTCCTCGTAGAGTTGGTTCAACGTTTCCAGATAGGCGCGCGGGATCTGGCGCTCGTAGTCGCGCCCGCGCTGGGCGATGCGCGCCAGCAGGGTATCCACGTCGGCGCGCAAGTAGATGACCAGATCGGGCGCGGGCAGGAATTCGAGCAGAACCTCGTAGAGCTCACGGTAGCAGAGGTAGTCACGCTCGGTCATCTGCCCTTGGCGGAACAGGTTCTTGGCGAAGATTTCGGCGTCTTCGTAGACGCTGCGATCCTGCAAGACGGTGGTGGGGTGCTGGGCGATGCGGCGGTGGTGGCGCAGGCGGCGGGCGAGAAAGAAGACCTGCGAGGGGAAGGCCCAGCGCGGCATGTCGCCATAGAAATCCGACAAATAGGGATTGATTTCGGACGGCTCAAAGAACGGCTGCCAGCCAAGCGCTTCGGCAATGAGGCGCGTCAGCGTAGACTTGCCAACGCCGATGTTTCCGGCGACGACGATATAGCGTTTGACCATAGTCTCCACGGTACCCTCGCAAAGTTATTGCCAGTTGTTCTCGAAAAGCCCATCTCATACGCTCCCTATACGCGCTATCACAGCAATTGCTGTTGGAACTGGCCGACGGCCAGCTTGGCGCGGATGCGGTCGGCGATTTCGCGCAGGTCGTCGGCGTTGCGCACGAAGTCCATCTGGTTGACGTTGAGCTTGAGCAGGGGCGCGTCGGCGAATCCCCTGAAGAACTCTTCATAGGCCAGGTTGAGCCGGTCAATATACGGGCGAGACATCGCGCGCTCGAAGGGACGGTCGCGCTGGGCGATGCGCGCCATCAGCGCATCGGTGCTGGCTTGCAAATAGACCACCAGATCGGGGACGGGCAGTTCCGACGCGAGTATCGGGAAAAGGCGTCGGTGCATATCCAGTTCATCGCGGTTCAGCGTGAGTTCCGCGAAGATGCAATCCTTCGCCAGGAGGTAGTCGCTCAATACGTTGGAGCGCGTCAGGATGTCGGGTGCCGAGACCTGCATCTGCCGAAAGCGGCTCAACAGAAAGAAAATCTGGGTCTGGAAGGCGTACTTAGCCTGATCCTGATAGAAGGACGACAGGAACGGGTTTTCTTCGACAATTTCCAGCACCGTTTCGGCCTCGAACGACGGCTGTAACAGACGCGCCAGCGAGGTCTTGCCGACGCCGATAACACCCTCGATGGCGATGAAGTAGCGCTTGGGCATCCATGCTCTCCGCAAGTGTGGGCTAAAAGACAAAGGGGACAGCGGGTTCATCTTGCACCGTGGGACGTGAATTGTCAAGGCGCGAGCAGTCGGCAACAGATGAATCCGATGCCGCGATTCGCTAGGCGCGGGGTTTGTTGCCGCCCGCGCCGTATGCTATCATCTGACGACCGCCATGGCCGTCCAAACGATCAGCCAACGCTTCCCTCTGCTCGCGCACAATCGCCCGTTCCGCTGGTTGTGGATTTCCACCTTCTTCACGACGTTTGAAGACGTGCTGGCCTTTACCGCCCTGACGCTCTATGTGCTTGGATTGAGCGGCTCCGGCGCGGCGCTGGCGAGCCTGTTTGCCCTGCAGACGCTGATGGCCCTGCTGGCTGGCCCGCTGGCCGGCATGGTGAGCGACCGCTTCAACCGCAAGCGCGTCTGGCTGGCCGCCTCCGGCGTGATCGCGCTGACGTATTCGCTCTACCCATTTGCCGAGAGCCTCGAGCAGTTGTATGTTCTGGTTGCTATCGTCGGGGTCGCTTTTACGTTCGCGCGCAATGCGGGGCTGTCGCTCTTGCCTGATCTGGTGGAGGAGAAGTCGTTGGTTGACGCCAACGCGCTCCTGTCGGTCAATTTTAACGCGGCCTTGATTGTCGCGCCGCTCGTGGGGGGCGGGTTGGTTGCTGCCTTCGGCGCGCACGCGGCCTTCTACCTGTTGGCCGGTTTGCGCGTGACGGCCATCCTCTGCGTCAGCCGCATCGCCTACCGGCGCGCCGGCCCTGCGGTGACGCTGGCGCGGCATTGGCTGGACGACTTGCGGGAGGGCTTGCAGTACGCGCGCGCCCACGCCGAGGTGCGCCCGCTCCTGCTGACCGCGCTGGGCACCAATCTGGGCGTCGGCGCGCTGCAGGTGTTGGAGCCGCTGTTGGTGACGCAGGTGCTGGGCCAGGGCGCC
This sequence comes from Chloroflexota bacterium, assembly GCA_016200765.1. GTDB lineage: Bacteria > Chloroflexota > Anaerolineae > JACRMK01 > JACRMK01 > JACQEC01. Next base: position 8,208 of record JACQEC010000174.1, read on the forward strand.
GGCGGCTATGGCCTGCTGTTGTCGGTGGCGGGACTGGGCGCCATGAGCGGCTCCCTGCTGATCCCAAGGGTGACGGCGCGCTGGCCGATTTTTCATGTGTTTGCGATGTCGGTTCTGCTCACGGGTCTCTCCTTCTTTCCGTACGCTCACCTGCTGTGGTTTCCCGTGACGCTCATCATCGTCATTCCCCAAACGGCGACTTGGGTTATGGGCAACGTGCTTAGCGACACGATTGTACAGCGTAGCGTGCAGGGGGCGGTGCGCGGGCGCATCTTCGGCCTGTTTATGCTGATTCACAATGCGATGACCCTGCTGGCGATGGGCTTGCTGGCCCTGCTGGTGGACCGGGTGGGTGTCGCCTTATTGATGGACGCCGCGGGCCTGATCTATGCCGGAGCAGGAGTCTATGCGCTGTTGGTCATGCGCCGTTTCGCGGCGCAAGCCGCGGTCTCGACGGCATGAACCGCTCGCATCCTTTGCTGGCGCGCAACCTGTTGATCGCGACCGGCACCGCCTTCCTGAACGTGATCGGCGGGGGACTGTGGGGCGCGCTCCTGCCGCTCTACTACCGCCAGTTGGGGGCTAGCGACGCCGACATCGGCACGGCGTTCACGCTCACGATTCTCGCGCACACGCTCCTGCAGACGCTGGGCGGCTTTCTCGCAGACCGCTTTGGGCGGCGCGCCATTCTCTTTGCGATGACGCTGAACGCGCCCCTGTTTATCGCCGCCGGAGTTGCCGGAGACTGGCACGTGGTGCTGATCGCCCACGCCGGCACGCGCATGTTGATGGGCACACAGTGGCCCGCGCTGTTCGCGCTCATCAGCGAGTCGGTGCCCAAGGAGATGCAGGGCAAGGCCTTTGGTGTGTTTGAGTTCGCGATTGGGATGGGCACGACGATTGGGCCGATCATCGGCGCCCTGCTGATTGACCGCTTCGCGGTGGGCATCGGTACGCTCATCGTGGTCAATGGAGTTGTGATCGGATTTACCGCTGTGGCGCGCGGCCTGCTGATGCGCGAGTCACCGCGCAGTGCGCCGCCATCGGCGCGCCAACTGCGCGCCGCGTTGACCGGCGATGTGCGGTGGTTCGTGCTGGCGATTAGCCTGTTTTCGGTTGTCGAAACCCTCACCTTAGCCGGGCCGTTTCTCGCGCTGTTCACCCACGACGTGTGGCACGCCAGCGAAGCCGAGATCAACCTGCTGACGAGCGCGGGAAGCTTCTGCGGGGTTGGGATTGGCCTGTGGGGCGGCCACTGGGCGGATCGGGCTGGCGGGCGGCAGGTGATCATGTGGATGGCGGCGGCGTGCGCGCTGGTGTTAGTGGGCTGGACGCTGGCGCCCACGCTGGCGTGGGGCATCGCGCCGTTTGTGCTGTTGTTTGTCTTGGACGTGGTGATGGTCGTCGCCCAGCAGGCGCAGATGTCGGCCATCACCGCGCCGGAGATGCGCGCCAGCATGGTCGGCCTGATGGGCACCGCGCAAAGCCTGATCGGGAGCGCGGGGCCGGTGGCCGGTGCGGTGCTTGTCGGCGCGTTTGGCCCAGCCTCGCCGTTCGCGCTGGGCGCAGGCGTGAGCCTGTTGTGCGCGTGGGCGGTCAGTCGGATGAGGAAGGCTTGAGCGCGCTCAAGCGTTGGGCCAGCCGCGTGTTTCTTTGCGCGACGCGGTTGTTCTTGACCGCAATGGCGATGGCGCGCTTGGCGCCGATGAGCACGACCAGCGACTTCGCCCGCGTGACGGCGGTATAGAGCAGGTTGCGCTGGAGCAGGAGGTAGTGCTGGGTCAACAGCGGGATGACCACCGCGCGGTATTCACTGCCCTGCGCTTTGTGGACGCTCAACGCAAAGGCGTGCGCCAATTCGTCGGCCTCACCGAAGTCATAGGCGACCCGCTGGCCGTCGAAGTCCACCTCGATGGTCTGCTCCTCGAAGCCGATGTTCACCACGCGCCCAAGGTCGCCGTTAAACACCTGCTTGTCGTAGTTATTGCGCGTCTGCATCACCTTGTCGCCGACGCGGAAGACGCGACTGCCGTGCCGCCACTCGGCGCGGC
>JACQEC010000158.1 GCA_016200765.1 Chloroflexota bacterium
CACCTTGGGCAGTGTGCGGGTTCCGTATATCAAGTTGGCCGCGCTGATCATTTCGCTGGTGTTGACGCTGGCTCTGCACCTGTTTATGACCGGCACCAAACTGGGCAACGCGATCCGCGCGGTCGGCATGGACATTGACGCGGCGCGATTGGCTGGAGTCAAGATCGGGCAGACCTATGCCATCACCTATGGCATCGGGACGGCGCTGGTGGCCGCGGCGGGCGTGCTGTTGAGCATGAGCTTCACCATCACGCCGGACATGGGCGGGCCGTTCAACCTGCGCTCGTTTGTGATCGTGGTGCTCGGCGGGCTGGGCTCGGTGCCGGGCGCGGTGGTCGGCGGGCTGATCTTCGGCATGGTGGATGTCTTTGCCGGGGTGTTCGTGCCGGGCCTGAAGGACGCGATGGCGTTTGCGATGCTCGTGCTGGTGCTGGTCGTGCGCCCGCAGGGAATCCTCGGCAAGGCGTTCTATAAATGACGCGCCGCAATCGAATCGTCAGCGTCATTGTGGCTGTTGCGCTGGCCGCGCTCGTCCTCTTTCCGTTCCTCGATGTCTTCTCCGGCGCGCTCGTGCGCACGGTCACGGTGGTTGTGATGGCGGCGGCGACCGCGCAGGCGTGGAACCTCATCGGCGGCTACACGGGCTACCCGGCCTTCGGGAACGTCGCGTTCTTCGGCGTGGGCGGCTACGCCGTCGCCATCCTGATGAGCAAACTGCACGTAGATTTCATCCCGGCGGTGTTGGCGGGCGGCCTGGTCGCCGCGCTCTATGCGACCCTGCTCGGCCTGCCGATCCTGCGTTTGAAGGGGCACTACTTTTCCATCGCCACGCTGGGCGTGGCCGAAGCCACCCGTGAGGTCGTCTCGAACTGGACAGCCCTCACCGGCGGCGGCAGCGGCATCACCCTGCCGATCAGTCCGGACATCCCGCCGATCTTTAACCGCGCGATGTACTTCTCCATGCTGGCGGTCTTCGTCGGCAGTGTCATCCTCACCTACGGGGTGACGCGCAGTAAACTGGGCTACGGGCTGATCGCTATCCGCGAAGACGAGGACGCCGCGCGCTCGCTGGGCATCAACACGACGCGCTTCAAGGTGACGGCGTTCGCCTTGAGCGCGCTAGTCACCGGCCTCGCAGGCGGCGTGTACGCCTACTGGAACAGCCAACTCATCCCGGAGGATGCGTTCTCCCTGGATATCACCCTGCGCGCGATCCTCATTTCCATCATCGGCGGCCCCGGCACGCTGTTCGGGCCGGCCCTCGGCGCGGTCGCCTTTGAGTTCATGCGCAACTATCTGTGGGACAATTTCCCCGGCTTGCAGTTCACGTTCCTCGGACTGGTCATGGTGCTGGTCATCATCTTCATGCCGAAGGGCGTCATGGAGTTCTTGACCGGCCGCCGCCGCTTCACCGCCTCGGCGCTCCTGCAGTACGTGCGCCAGAATCGAGTGAGCTGATGCCCGCGCCGCATCCTGCGCCCGGCGCCTTGAGCCTGTCGAAGGGTGTCGAAGGGCAACCCCTGCTCGTCGCGCGCGGCGTGACCAAGCACTTTGGCGGCGTGGCCGCTGTCGAGGGCGTTGACCTGACCGTCGCCGAGGGCGAGATGCTCGGCCTGATCGGGCCCAACGGCGCAGGCAAGACGACCTTCATCAACCTGCTCACGGGTATGGAGCCGCTGACCGCCGGTCAGGTCACGTTTCGCGGCCGGGATATCTCCCATCAAGCCGCCTATCTCATGGGCCGCATGGGGATGGCGCGCACGTTTCAGGTGGTCAAGCCGTTCCGCAACTTGAGCGTGCGCGAGAATGTCGCGGTCGGCGCGATGTTCGGCGCGGGCGGCGCGAAACGCTCAAGCCGCGAGTCGCTCGCCAAGGCCGACGAGGTGCTGGCATTCGTCGGCATGGACGCGAAGGCCCGACTGGGCGCGGATCAATTGACCATCCCCGATCTGAAACGCCTGGAGTTGGCGAAGGCGCTGGCCATGGAGCCGAAACTGCTGATGCTCGACGAGGTGATGGCCGGCCTGCACACGCGCGAGATTGAGGCGGCGATGGAGTTAATCCGCAAGGTTCACGCCAGCGGCGTGACGGTGCTGGTGATCGAGCACGTGATGAAGGCGATTGTGGGCTTGAGCCAGCGCGTGGTCGTCCTGCACTATGGCGAGAAGATCGCCGAGGGCCAGCCGCGCGAGGTCATGCAAAATCCCAAGGTCATTGAAGCCTATCTCGGCCAGCAATACGCTCGCCGCCACGCGCCTGCGTCTTGAGCCTGTCGAAGGGGCCAGCCCTGAGCTTGTCGAAGGGCAGCGTCGCGGGGCAGGGGAACGCCTGATGCTGAAAGTGGAAAATCTGTCGGCGGCCTATGGGCAGGTGCAGGTCTTGTGGGACGTCAGCCTCGAAGTCCATCAGGGCGAGATTGTGGCCCTGATCGGCTCGAACGGCGCGGGCAAATCTACCCTGCTGTCCACTATCTCGGGCTTGATGAAGCCGCGCGCCGGAGCCTTAACCTTCGACGGCCGCGACATCACCGGCGCGCCCACCGACCAGATCGCGCGGAGCGGCATCGCGCACGTGCCGCAGGGCCGCCACCTGTTCGCGGGCTTGACGGTAAAGGAAAACCTGCTGATGGGCGCGTACACGCGCCGGGACGGCCCGCATGTGCAGAAAGATCTCGCCTGGGTGCTCGACCTTTTCCCGTCGCTCCAGCGTCGGCTGGCGATGCCGGCGGGCAGGCTGTCCGGCGGCGAACAGCAGATGTGCGCGGTCGGGCGCGGGCTGATGGCGCGGCCCAAACTGCTGATGATTGACGAGTTCTCGCTCGGCCTCGCGCCGATTGTCGTCGAGCAGTTGGTCGAAACCATCCAGACCATCAATCAAGAAGGCCTGACCCTGCTGATTGTGGAGCAGGACGTGCAGGTCGCGCTGGAGCACGCGCACCGCGGCTACGTGTTGGAAACCGGGCACATCGTCCTCTCCGGCGACGCCCAGAGCCTCCTGGACAATGAGCACGTGCGCGGCGCCTACCTCGGCGTGTAGTCCTCTCACCGCCGAGCGCGCCGTTGTTTCGCTTCGACCCTCCTGCGTGACATGCGTTTGCTGATCGCTGGCCTATGATGAGGTGGGCCGGTTCCAGACACTCCGGCCAATTAGGCAATGATGGTGTGCTTCTCTTTCAGATCACTCTGACGGGTTATGAGACTCCTTGAGTTTGAAGCCAAACAGTTGTTGTCGGATGTCGGGATTGAGGTGCCGCGCGAGGCGCTCGTGTCGTCGCCAGCCGAGGCGGAGGCCTATGCGCGTGGACTGGGAGTTCCGGTCGTGGTGAAGGCGCAGGTGCCGGCCGGGGGGCGGATGAAGGCCGGAGGCGTGCTGTTTGCGTCCACACCTGCCGACGCCGCAAGCGCGGCGCGAACACTGCTGGGCGCGACCATCCGCGGGTACCCGGTCGAGCAGGTTGCGGTTCAGGAGCGGATAGAGGCAGCGACGGCGGTCTATCTCGCGGCGACCCTGGACGCGGCGGCGCGGCGGGCTGTGGTGCTGGCTTCGCTTGAAGGCGGCATCGAGATCGAGACGTCGGCCAGCGTGATCCGGCAGGTCTTCTCGCTTCGCCAGCCCTACCCGCCGTTCCGCGCGCGCGAGTTGGCGTCGCGGTTGTTGAGCGGGCAGGCGGTGCCGCTCGCGCCGCTCGCGCAGATTATCCAAGCCGTTGTCGGCTGGTTTCAGGCACACTCTGCCCTGCTGGTCGAGGTCAACCCGCTGTTGCTGACGCGCGAAGGACGATGGGTGGCCGTGGACGCGCACATCGAGCTCGACGAAGACGCGGCCTTCCGCCAGCGCGACCTCGTCGCGCGCTTCGGGCTGGCCGGGCGCGGCGAGCGGCGGCGTACACTGCTTGAACAGCGCGCCGCGGAAATTGACGGCGCCGACCATCGCGGCGTGGCCGGGCGCGTGGTAGAATTTGACGGCGACCTCGCGCTGTTGATTGGCGGCGGCGGCGCAAGCCTCACCATCTTCGATGCCGTGCTGGACGCCGGCGGCAAACCCGCTAACTATTGTGAACTGGGCGGCAACCCCTCCGTCTGGAAGGTGGCCGAGTTGACCAAACTGCTGTTGAGCAAACCGGGCGTCACGCGGCTGGCGGTCATCATGAACGTGGTGAACAACACCCGCGTTGACCTCGTGGCGCGCGGCGTGATCAAAGGGATACTGGAAACGGGGCGCGACCCGTCGCACGTGATTGCCGTGTTCCGCATCCCGGGCTCATGGGAGGAAGAGGGGATGAAGATATTGCGGCGCTATGGCGTGCGCGCCTTTGGGCGTGAGCTGTCGCTCAACGAGGCGGCAGAACGCGCGAACGAAGGGGGGGTCACGTGAAAATTGCGATAGGCTCTGATCACGCCGGCTTTGCGCTCAAACAGCAGGTGCGTGAGGCCCTCAAAGAGCAGGGCTACGAGATGCTGGACGTGGGCGCGCACGACGCGACGCCCAGCGACTACCCCGACTTTGCGAAAGCGGTGGGGGAAGCCGTGCAGCGCGGCTCTGCCGAGCGCGGCATCCTGATCTGCGGCAGTGGCGTGGGCGCGTGCATCGCCGCCAATAAGATTGGGGGCGTTCGCGCCGCGCTGTTGACCGAGCCCTATTCGGCGCGTCAGGGCGTCCAGCACGACGATATGAATGTGATCTGCATGGGCGCGCGCGTGGTCGGGCCGGCGCTGGCCTGGGAAATCGTTCAGGCGTTTCTCGGCGCGACGTTTCAGTCGGAAGAGCGGTTCGTCCGGCGCTTGAACAAAGTGATCGCGCTTGAGCAGGCGTGGGGCGGCAATCAAAAATCTGAAATCTAAAATTTCAGAAGAGGGAGAGCGTCATGTCCGATCCGAAAGCGCGAAGCTGGAATAACGCCCGCATCGCCGACCTGTTGATTCAGATCGGGCAGATGCTCGACGTGCTCGGCGAGAACAGTTTCAAGGTCAACGCCTATCGCCGCGCCGCCGACGCCATCCAGCATCTTGATCAGGACGTCCGCGCCGTGTGGCAGGGCGGCGACGCGGCCAGCCCTGAGCCTGTCGAAGGGGCATCGGGTGTGAAGAACTTGCGGACGATTGCCGGAGTGGGCGAGGCGATTGCGTCAAAGCTCGACGAGTTACTGCGCACGGGCGAGATGGGCTATTACCGCGAGTTGTCAGGGCAGGTGCCGGCGGGCGTGCTCGACATCCCGAAGGTGC
>JACQEC010000159.1 GCA_016200765.1 Chloroflexota bacterium
CGAAATCGCTGAGCGGATTCCCACCCACACCAACGTAGGTTCCCCTTGCAAGGCCCCCCTGAGACGCGGCAGCCACCAGAGGCCCCAAATCCGTAATGAGATTGTTTTGCACTCCGAGCCAATTGAGCTGTGTCAGGTTGGTCACGACATCCAGACTGCTGATCCGGTTGTCGCTGAGACTGATATATTTTAGCAAAGCGAGCTGGCCAATGGCGTTTATGTCGGCGATTCGGTTATTGTTTGCCTCCAAAGAGTTGAGTTTCGGCAAGCCTGGCTAGCGACGATTAAAATTTTCCAGTGACGATTATTGGTTTGCCGGTGGTTTAGGGATGATTGGGCAGTGGCTCTGCCCGAGGCCGGATGGTCTCGGGTCTGGCTGCTGCGAATGATCACTAAACAGCAATACCGAAAACTGATGAGCACATATCAAGAAACTGGAAACGTGACGCTAAGTGCCCTGAAGGCGGACATGAGCCGCCCGACGGCCCGGAAGTATTTGGAGGCGGCCCAACCGCCGAGCGAACTGCAAGCCAAGCACACCTGGCGAACACGCGCAGATCCGCTGGCGGAAATGTGGCCGCAAGCGGAAGTGATGCTGGAGGAGGCGCCAGACTTGGAGGCCAAGGCGTTGTTTGAGTATTGGTTGGAACGTTGGCCCGGGGCGGCGCAGGAGAAGCATCTGCGGACGTTTCAACGGCGGGTCAAACTGTGGCGACTGCAATATGGGCCAGACAAGGAAGTGTTCTTTCCGCAGGACTGGGAGCCTGGGCGGGCGATGCAGTTGGACTGGACCAACGCCAACGAGTTGGCCATCACGATTGGCGGCCAGCCTTACGAGCACCTGCTCTGTCACAGTGTGTTGCCGCATTCCAACTGGGAATGGGCAACGGGTTGCTTGTCCGAGTCGTTGTTGTCGTTGCGCCAGGGTTTGCAGGAAGCGCTGCATCGGCTGGGCAAGGTCCCGCGGGAGTTGCGGGTGGACAACAGCAGCGCGGCCACGCACCGGGTGGGCGGTGGCGCAACGGGGCGGGAGTTTAACGAGCAGTTCGTCTCGTTGTGCGAGTACTATGGATTAGTGCCTCGGACCATCGGGATCAACTGTCCCAATGAGAACGGAGATGTGGAATCGAGCAACGGACATTTGAAGCGACGGCTGCGCCAGCATTTGTTGCTGCGGGGCAGCCGGGACTTCGAGTCGGAAGCGGCTTACGAGTGTTTTTTGGAGCAGGTGCTGGCGCGCCGTAATCAGGGTCGGCGGGAGAAGCTGGGCGAGGAGCTGGCGGTGATGAAGCCCTTACCGCCAACGCGGCTGAGCGAATATGACGAAGTGACATGCAGGGTTGGCTCGGCCAGCACGATTCGGGTCAAGAAAGTGGGCTACTCGGTGCCGGCGCGACTGATTGGCCAGGAGCTCAAAGTGGAAGTGTACGAGCGGCAGCTCAAGCTCTACAGTGGGCGGGAGTTGTTGCTGAGCTTGCCGCGGCACTGTGGCGGCCGGGGCGTGGTGCTCAATTACCGGCACGTGATCGATCACCTGTTGCGCAAGCCTGGGGCCTTTGAACGGTATCGGTATCGGGAGCAGTTGTTTCCCAACCGGTCATTTCGGGAGGCTTATGATCGGCTGGTCGCCCAGCAAGGGCAGCGCCGTGGCGCGGTGGAATATCTGCGGCTGCTCAAGCTGGCCAGCGAGGTGGGCGAGAGCGACGTGGAAGTGATGCTGGCCGATTTGCTCAGCCCGCCTTATCCAGCGTGGAGTGTGGAAGAGTTGCGGCGCATTCTCCAGCCCAACTCGCGGCCGCAGATTCAGCTCGCCGAGTTGCAGCCGGAGTGCAGCTCGTATGACGCGTTGTTGGACTCCCGTCAGGAGGTGGTCTATGCCGGCTGATGGACTGGCAGTGCTGTTGCGCTCGTTCCGGTTGCCCACGATGGCGGGGATTTGGGAGGAGAGTGTGGCACGGGCCGAGCGGGAGAACTGGGGCTACCAACGCTTGCTCCAGCACTTGTGCGAGAGTGAGGAGCAGGATCGGCGCGAACGCAAGATGCAGCGACTGCTCAAAGAGTCTGGCCTGCCCGCCGGCAAGACCTTGGGGAACTTGGAGGAGAAACTCCTGCCGAGCAAAATCCGCCGGCTGCTCCCCCCCTTGCTGGAAGGCCACTTTGTCGAGCGGGCGGAGAACATTCTGGCCTTCGGTCTGCCTGGAAGGGGCAAGACGCATTTCCTGGCGGCGGTGGGTCGCGAGTTGATCTTGCGCCACCGTTACCCGGTGCTCTTTACGCCAACCTTCAAACTGGTGCAGCAGTTGTTGGCGGCCAAAAAGGAGCTGCGCTTGGAAAGTGAACTCAAGCATCTGGACCGCTATCCGGTAGTCATCCTGGACGATCTGGGATACGTACAACAGGACCGCCAAGAGATGGAGGTCCTGTTCACGTTCTTGGCGGAGCGCTACGAGCGGCGCAGCGTGCTCATTAGCAGCAACCTGGTCTTCTCGAAATGGGACCAGATTTTCAAGGACCCGATGACGACGATGGCGGCCATCGACCGATTGGTGCACCATGCAACGATCTTGGAGTTCAACGGCGAAAGCGTCCGCGCGCAGAAGGCGCAGGGGCGGGAGAAAGGCCAGGGCAACCCGCCCGGAGTCCCCTTCGGTTCCACTCCGTCTTTGGCGCCTGACGGCGCCAAAGACTCCGTTCCACCGAAGGGGACTCCCCAAAGAGACTAACCCTGGAGAACAGATGACGAGATGAAGAACTTAACCCTGAGCTACCGGCAAATTATAATTGTCGCCAGCGGAAAAGAATTATTGTCGTTGACCACCCGGCTCCTGGGTCTGCGCCAATCACTGACAATAAACAGGAGGAAACAGAGATAACAGAGACTTTTCTTTCCCTGAAAGAAACCTCTGTTTCCTCTGTTCCCTCCTGTTAATCCCCGGCTCCTCAGTCTGCCAGCCAATGGGCCAGGAGGTGCAGTTCGAGGGCGGAGAGGCCGACCGTGGACCGGCGCATCAACGCAAGTTGATTAGTGCCAGCCGGGGCCAGCGTCGTAACGCAGTTGCCGAGATACGGCGCCGCGGC
>JACQEC010000160.1 GCA_016200765.1 Chloroflexota bacterium
TGGAATCTCTAGGTCTGCGGTCAGTCTCATCACGGCCTCGACCGCCCTCTCCGCGGCCTGCCAGACGCTCAGGCCGTGCGTGTCCTCACCCAGCGCCTGCGCGATGCGCGCGAACTTCTGCGGCTCGCCCAAATAGTTGTACTCCATGACCGGTCCCAGCACGCGGGCCGTCAACGCACCGTGCGGCACATCATGCACACCGCCGGCGGATTGGCTCATGGCGTGGGCGGCGCCCGCGCTCTCGGTGCCGTAGGCCAGCGCGCCGAGCATAGCGGCCATGCTCATTTTGTAGCGCGCTTCGGCGTTGTGTCCCTGCGCGAAGGCAATCCGCAAATACTGGCCCACGTACTCCATCGCCAACAGCGCGACCGAATCGGGAAGCGGCTGGGCATAGGCGCAGGTGTAGCACTCGATCGCGTGCGCCAGTGCGTCCATGCCGGTGCCTGCCGTCACCGCCGCAGGCAAGTTCAGCGTCAATTCGGGGTCAATCAGCGCAACCCATGCGGCGATGCGCGGCGTGCCGCCGACATTGAACTTGATCTTGCGCACCGGATCGGTGATAACCGCCCACAGCGTCACCTCACTGCCGGTGCCCGCGGTGGTCGGCACGCAGATCGTCGGCGGGATGCGATGCTTGATTGGCTGAACGTCAGCCCATTCGTAGCCAAGAATCGAGCCGCCGTTGTGCGCGACCACGCCGATAGATTTCGCGGTGTCCATGGAACTGCCGCCGCCAAACCCGATCAGCCCGTCGCACTTCTCCTGCCGGTAGATTTCGGCGCCGGAGTCCACCAACCCGATGGGGGGATTGGCGGCCACCTTGTCGAAAACCACGAAATCGAGCGCGGCTCGGCGCAGGGGCTCGGTGGCGCGCTCAAGCAGTCCGGCCCGGACGATGCCGGGGTCGGTCACGAGCAGAGGCCGCTTCATCCCCAGCGCTCGGGCTTCGTCAGCCAGCGACGCAATGGCGCCGAGGCCATGCTTCATTACAGTTGGAATTTCAAACGAGCGAATAGGCATACCAGACCCCGGTAATGATTGGGTTTGAACTACGCATATCCCTCTGGCGCGGGCAAGTTCAATGTGGAGCCGGGCGGGTTATGCTGATCCAAGGAAGGCGTTTGAGCGTGGAGGTCGCCGCGATACGCGTTAATCACCCGCCGGCTCTGATTGGGGTGCGCTTAGCCAGAGGCACGCTTCGTGAGGGAACCGCACCGTCACCATCTGTCCAATCTGCGGAAGCGACAGGTGCGGGTTGTTGAACGAATCAAAGAAGAACAAGTGCCGTTCGAGCCGCACTTGAATACGCACAATGGAGCCCAAGAAGGTAATCGCCTCAACCTGGCCTTGGAGGTGGTTGGCGCCGGAGGCATCGCCGTTCAGCGAGATACTTTCCGGGCGCAGGGCCACCGTAATCTTCTGACCGGTCACGGCTCCGCTCAGCGGCTGCGCCATCATAATCTCCTGCCCGTCCACGGCGATCCGGCCCGTGGAGGCATCGCGCACCTCGGCCTCCAGCGCATTCAACGTGCCGACAAAGGAGGCCACGAACGGAGTCTGCGGGAAATTATAGATTTCAAACGGCGTGCCGATCTGCTCAATGCGCCCGGCGCTCATCACCACGATGCGGTCCGACAGCGACAGAGCCTCCTCCTGATCGTGTGTGACGTAAATGGTGGTAATACCCAACTTGCGTTGAATAGCACGGATCTCTTGCCGTAGCTGCACACGGATTTTGGCGTCCAGCGCGGAGAGCGGCTCGTCGAGCAGAAGCACTTGCGGCTGGACGGCGAGCGCGCGCGCTAGCGCGACACGCTGTTGCTGTCCGCCGGACAACTGGTAGGGATAGCGATGGGCGAACTCGCGCATGTGAATCAGGGCCAGCATCTCCTCAACCCGGCTGGCAATCTCGTCTTTGGACTTCTTGGCGATCTTCAGCCCGAAGCCGATGTTGTCGGCCACTTTCATGTTGGGAAACAGCGCATACGACTGGAAGACCATGCCCACCGGCCGCTGATTGGGCGGTTTGAAGGTGATGTCGGTGTTGTCAATCATTATTTGGCCGGAGGTTGGCGTCTCAAAGCCGGCGATCATGCGCAGGGTGGTTGTTTTGCCGCAACCGCTCGGGCCGAGGAACGACACAAACTCGCCGCGCTCGACCTTGAGGTTGAACATCTCAACTGCAGTCGCCTGCATGAAACTCTTGCGCACATCGTTCAGATCGAGAAAAGCCATGAAGTCCTCTTGCCGCGCGGCACGCCAGAACGGGCGAACGGCCGTTCGCCCCTACCGCGCTCCGGCGAGTTGTCCCTGTCGCGGCGCGCCGCGTCCGACAACCTGAATGAGGCCGACTGAGGCCCACGTCAGGATGAGGCTGATAATCGCCAGCGCCGCCGGTTCGTAGGCGCGTGTCTGGCCGAGCAAGCCCATGTAGGGGCCGAATGCCGGGCGCGCCAGAAAGGTGGCGAAGGTAAACTCGCCGATGACGGTCGTAAAGGTCAGGAACGCGCCGCTGAGCAGGGCGACCCGCAGGTTGGGAATAATCACGCGCAGTAAGATCGTGGGCCAACCGGCTCCCAGACTTTGCGCCGCCTCGGTCAGCGTGCGCACATCCATGGCCCGCAGACCGGTGTCAACCGCGCGGTACATATACGGTAATGAGAGCGTGACGTATCCGGCAATCAACAGAAAGTCCGTGCCGGTGTCGCTCTCGGTCAGCGCCAACGGCGGGCGGCTGTAGATGCGCAACATTCCGAACACCAGCACAATGGCTGGCACGACGCACACGCTGATAGGCGTCCATGCTCAGCTGGTCTTTGAGGCCGCGCAATGAAAAGTCGAGCGTGCCGTATAGAGGGATAAAAAAATAGAGAACGCCCAGCGCAATCCAGAACCACGCCCAGAGTGTTCGCGCTTTCATCGCAACCATCGCTCCGTCCTGCGCTGCAACCACGAATAGACGAATATCGAAAGCCCCATGATAATCACCATGCCGAGCGCGACGGCATAGCCGAGGCCCGGGTTTTGCAGGACTTCGCCGCGTATCTGACGCCCGATCAGGATGGTTGCGAGGTTAAATGTGCCGCCGGTCAGCGCGAAGGCGGTCGCATATGCGCCGAAGGCGTTGCCAAAGAGCAGAATCATCGTGCCCAGCAGTGATGGGAGCAAGATGGGCAGAGCGATGTAGCGCCAGTACTCCCACGAGGTGGCCCCGAGATTCTCGGACGCCTCGCGCCAGTCGCGCTTGAGGCCATCCAATGCCGGCGCAATGATCAGCACCATCAGCGGGAACTGAAAATACATGTAGGTCAGGCTCAATCCCAGAAAACTATATAGGTTGAACCCGGCGTCATAGATCTCGAGGCCGAAGAGCGTGCGCAACAATGCCGTGACAAAGCCGGTGCGGCCCAGCGTCGCGATAAAGGCAAAAGCCAGCGGCACACCGGCAAAGTTGGACGCGACGCCGGAGAAGGTCATCAGTCCGGTGCGCACGAATTTGGGCAGGCCGCCGAGCACAGCGGCATAGGCTAAGAAGAAGCCCAATACTCCTCCGGCAACGGCGGTGACGACGCTGATCTGGATGGATAGCCAGTACGAATTGACAATCACCGGCTGGAACACGTCGCCAAAGTTTTGCAGGGTGAAATTTTGGTCGGCGTCCTGCACGCTGCCGACGACCAGATACGCGGAAGGAAGGATCAGGAAAGCAATCGCGAACAAAAAGAAGGGTGCGACGCCCAACCACACCCACGAGAAGCGGCGGCCCCGGTTCACCGTCAACGTTGTGCGGCCCCCATGGGCGAGATTAGCCTCTGTCATGGATGGAGCGGATTGCGCGCAAACGCGGAGAATGCAGACCTCGGAGGCGTGAGAACCTCCGAGGTCTGGCTCATGCTCAAACGACTACTTAGTGACGGTTACGCCGACAGTCTTGTCCCAATTATCGCCGACGACCTTGCGGGCGGCGGCCACTTGCGCACCCGTGGGGAAGACAGCCTTCGCGTACAGTTCAGCCGCCGGCAACTTCTTTGCCAGATCGGCCGGGATGACGTTCCGCTTTACCATATCGTTGTAGCGGATTGGATGGCCGTAGCCCTTCAGCCAAATCAATTGGCCCTCATCCGAGTAGAGGTACTCCATCCAGAGCTTGGCCGCGTTCGGGCGGGGCGCGTAGGCGCTGATCGCCTGAATATACACGCCGCCAAACACGCTTGACTTCGGCACGACCACTTCAATATCGGGGTTGCCCTTCAGGATGTCCTTATAGCCCAGCGCGAGGTAGTCCCACGTAATGAGGATGGGCGTCTCGCCC
>JACQEC010000161.1 GCA_016200765.1 Chloroflexota bacterium
GGCCATCACCAGCAAGTGGCCGCCCTGATCGAGGTAGTTGCTGAGCGTCTGGCTTTCGCTGTCGGACAGCGCCGATTGCGGTCCCGCCAGCACGACAACGGTCGCGCTAAGCGGGATCGTGTTGGAGATCAACAGGCTTTGCGTGCTGACGCTGTAATTATCTTTTTCCAGCGAAGCGCGCATGGTGCTGTAACCGTCATCGCCAAAGCCGTTCAGGTCGCGCTCCTTGTGGCCGGTCAGGAAAACCACCACGCGCGGCTTATCGCTGGTGACTTTGAGAATTGCGCCGGTGAAATCGGACTCGGTGACAGCGGTCGCTTCCTGCTTCTTGCCACCCGACTCAAAGACGATGCCGCCGGCGCGGGTCGCCCCTAACTTTATCGCCGTCTCTGGATGCTCGTTGGGGTTCACAAATTCGTACGTGAACTGCGCCGAATGTAGCGCGTACTCCTTCAAGCGATCCTGCGCCTCCTGCGTCGGTATGTCCGGTGTATAGAACGCGGTTGCCTTGACCGGCTGTTTCAGGCCTTCCAAAATTCGGATGGTCTGCAGCGACAGCGAAAACTGCTGGTTGGCGGTGAAGTCTTGCCGCCACGTGCGGCGCGTGCCGACAAAGTTGATCAGGCCGAGAATGGCCAGGAACGCCAAGGTCATGACCAACGCGTTACTGCCGTAGCGCACCGACCGCTGACCCATCAGCCGGCGCGAGGCCGTGATGTTCAACAAGCCCGACAGCACGACCAGCGCCGCGCCGCCGACCAGCATGTAGGGCGTCGGGATGGGCCCGCGCCCGCCGCCGACGGTCAAGATGACGCCGAAGATCAGCACGACCACGCCGACCCAAAAGACAACCGGCGCGTAGGCCGCGAATCGGTTCTGCATCACGACCACCTCCGCGTTTCGAGGATGCGCGTGCTGACAAAGAGACAGCCTACCACCACGCTTAAATAGTAGATGATATCGCGGCTGTCCACCACACCCTTCATCAGGTCTCCCATGTGGTCGGTCAGCGACAGGTACGCGACGATGCTCCCCACCTGCCCGCCAAAGACGTTCTGCAGTGGCGCGGCAATCCAGAGTACGAGCAATATCGCAAAGCCGACCACAACGGCGACGATCTGGTTGGGGCTAACGGCGGAACTCAACACGCCGACCGCCAGCATCGCCGCGCCCATCAAGACCATCGCCAGATAGCCGGTGACGAGCGGCACGATGTCGGGGTTGCCGAAAATCTTCAGAGCAATGGGATAGACCAGCGTGAGCGCCAGAATAGCCAGCCACAGGCCCAGCGCCGCCAGGAATTTGCCGATCACCACTTCCCAATCGCGCACCGGCGAGGTCAACAGGAGCTCGATGGTACCGGTCTGTCTCTCTTCAGCCAGCAACTTCATGGTGAACATGGGCGCGATGAACAACAGCAAGACGACAATCGTCTGCATCCACCCGCGCAGTGAGGCGTCGCTGCTGCCCAGAAAGAACGGCAAGATGAAAAACAGTCCCGATAGAACCAAGAACGCCGCACCAACTGCGTAGGCGATGGGCGAAACGAAGTATGAGCCTAGCTCGCGCTTCGTGATGACCCAGATATTCTGCATGGGATTCTCCTCCAAGCGAGGCGGTTAGCCGACCGCTTCTTCAATCTTCTCGTCGCTGTCTTCTGTGGTGAGTTGCAGGAAGATGTCTTCAAGGCTTAGACGCACGGGGCGCAGTTCGAGCAGTCCCCAGTCGCGGTTGACCGCCAGCCGCGCAATCTCTTCGCGGCGATCCATGCCCAGCGCGCATTCGACCTCAAAGTGCCCGCCGTCGAGCGGCCGCACGTTCAAGACGTTCTCGATGCGGCCAAGCAGTTCGGCCGTCTGTTCGGTGGGGCTGCGCAGTTGCAGGTGGACGCGCTCGGTGCCCTGCAGGGCGGCGGTCAGGCGCTCCGGCGTATCCTCGGCGACGATGTGCCCTTTGTTGATGATGAGCACCCGCGAGCAGATCTGCTGGACTTCGGGCAGGATATGCGTGCTGAGGATGACGGTGCGCTCGCCGGCGAGGCCCTTAATCAACTCGCGCACCTCGATGATCTGCTTGGGGTCGAGGCCGACGGTCGGCTCGTCGAGGATGAGCACCTCCGGATCGTGCACCAGCGCCTGCGCCAGCCCGACGCGCTGTCGGAAGCCCTTTGAGAGCTTGCCAATCAGTTGGTCGGCGCGGTCGGTAATCTGCACGGCATCCATCACGTGCTCGACGTGGTCCTCGCGGTCTGTCAGATGGCGCAGTTCGGCCATGAAGTTCAGGTAGTCCCAGACGCTCATTTCCGGATAGAGCGGCACCGATTCGGGCATATAGCCGATGCGCTTGCGCACTTCCAGCGACTGCTCAAACACATCATAACCGGCGACGGTGGCGGTGCCGGCGGTGGGCGGCATAAAGCCGGTGAGGATGCGCATCGTCGTGGTCTTGCCGGCACCGTTCGGGCCGAGGAAGCCCAAGATTTCGCCTTTCTGCACGTCGAAGGACACGTCGGCGATGGCGGTACGCGGCCCGTAGGCCTTGGTCAGGTTGTGAACTTCAATCATCAATCACTCCCCCGATGGGTTAGCGCGGTCCTACAAATGAAGAAACGGATCAGTGAGGCTATCCGTTTTGTACGACGCTACAGCATAGCGGCTACAGATTAAAAGCAGGTGAATGTCAGGTGAGATTATAGCATCGAATTGGCGGGCGGCGAAAACGATTGAGCCTTTGGCCGCGCCTCGTTTCGCGGTTATAATCGTGAGCCATGAGACCGCCGCGCTTGTCATTCATTCGCCCCAGGTCGCGCCGACTATTGCTCTGGCTGGCGCTCGCGCTGTGCGTGACGACGGTGGCGGGCGCGTTGCTCCAGCGCGAGAACATCCGCGCCTTCCTCTATTCCGTCACGGGTGAAGATGAGCTTCTGCCGCAGGCGCGCGGCTTCGGCCACTGGCTGTCGGGCGTGACGCGGCCACAGCCGCAGACCGCCGACTTTGTGCCGATTGCGCACAACGGCGTCAACCCGTTTGGCGTCAATACGTTCCTCAACCAAGAAGTCGAAGACGCCAAGGTGGCGCGCCAACTCGACTTCATTCAAGAGGCAGGTTTCAAATGGATCCGGCAGGAGTTCCCCTGGCAGGATATCGAGATTCATGCCAAAGGCGACTTTCAAGACCGGCGCAACGAGCCGTACCGCGACGCATGGGCCAAATACGACCGCATCGTCGAGCAGGCGCGCGCGCGGGGTATTCAGATCATCGCGCGGCTTAGCACGCCGCCCGCCTGGAGCCGCAAGGACGGCGAAGCGCGCGGGGCGTTCGCGCCGCCGGACAACCTGAACGACTACGGCGATTTTGTGGCGGCGGTCATCTCGCGCTACAAGGGGCGCGTCCAATATTACCAGATTTGGAACGAGCCCAACGTCTATCCCGAATGGGGCGAGCAGGAGATTTCGCCGGAAGGTTATGTCGAACTGCTGAAGGTCGGCTACGCGCGCGCGAAGCAAGCCGACCCGCAGAGCGTCATCCTCTCGGCGCCGCTCGCGCCGACCATCGAATTGGGTCCGCGCAACCTGAACGACTTGTTGTTCTTGCAGAGGATGTACGACGCCGGAGCCAAGGACTATTTCGACATCCTGTCCACGCAGGATTATGGCCTCTGGTCGGGGCCAACCGACCGGCGCATGAGGCCGCGCGTGCTCAATTTCTCTCGCCCGGTTTATATCCGCGACATCATGGTGCAGAACGGCGACGAGCACAAGGCCATCTGGGCCAGCGAGGTCGGCTGGAACGCCATCCCCAAAGACCATCCGGCGTTCCCCAACTTCGGACGCGCGACCGATGAGCAGGTGGCGCGCTATCTGCCGCAGGCCTACGAGCGGGCGCAGGCCGAGTGGCCGTGGATGGGTATGATGGCCTACTGGTTCTTCAAGCGCGCGTCGGATGTCGAGCAGGGGCAGTCGTGGTATTTCTTCAAGATGCTGAACCCGAACTTCACGCCGATGCCGGTTTATGAGGCGATGAAGCGTTATACCCACCAGCCGCCGGTTATTTATCCGGGCTATTTTCAGGAAGACCACTGGGCGATTAGCGCGCAGGGCGATTGGGCGACAGCCGAGGATAGCCGCGCGGTGCTGGGCCGCTATCGCCAGAGCGCGCGCGCCGGCGACGCGCTCGTGTTCACGTTTCAGGGCAGTGCGCTGGACGTGGTGTTCGCGCGCGGGCCGGCGGGCGGGATGGCGCGCGTATGGGTGGACGACGGCGCGCCAGTCGTTGTCAATTTGAACAGCGCATCAGAGCAGTTCGGGGTTAAGACGCAGATTGCCACCGGTCTGCCGCAAGGCGCGCACCGCGTCAAGCTTGAGGTGGTGTCGGGTGTGGTCGGGGTAGATGGGCTGATCGTGTATCCGTAGGGGCGAACGGCCGTTCGCCCCTCAAGTCGTCGAGGCGCGTCGGCGCGCGCGGCGCATTTCGGCGCGCAGGCGGCCAATGGGCACGTCGGGCGTCAGGTCAACA
Organism: Chloroflexota bacterium; assembly: GCA_016200765.1. Taxonomy (GTDB): domain Bacteria; phylum Chloroflexota; class Anaerolineae; order JACRMK01; family JACRMK01; genus JACQEC01. Next base: position 4,515 of record JACQEC010000161.1, read on the forward strand.
AATGTCATCGCCTCGACCAACAACGGGTGCACCGCCTGTATCGCGCGGTACATCGCGTGGCTGGTGCGGCGGTAGTCGGGGTGCCCTTGCGGCGTTGAGCGCAGTTCGATCCAATGATACGCCTCACGCAAGTTGAGCTGGACGTTGTAGCGCACGCGGTAGCCGAAGGGCACCACGTACTGCGCTTCCAACGGCATCGCCTCGGCCAGTCGCTCATAGAGGCGCGCGGCCTGTTCCATCGCTTGCCGGTAGTCGGCGTGAATCTCGGCGACCTCGCGCACGTCGTCGTTAGTCTCCCAGCCAAGCGCAGTCGTGAACGCCTGCCGTTCGGCCGAGACCATGCGGTGCCGCTGGAGGTCGCGGAACTCGCCGATGTTCACCCTGACCCGCGCGAGCACGTCGGCTTTGGGCCGGTCGCTTGCCGGGTAGAGAATTGCCGCAACGACCTGATCTACGGCGTCAGGGTCAAAGCGCACCAACGTCGCCTTGTCGCCGGACGCACGGTTGCCTTGCGTCAGATATTGGGCGGAGAGTTCCCGCTGGCGGGCGCGCGTGGCTTGCAGAAAGGCTTGATGCGCCGCGCCTTTGTCGTCGTGCGCGCGCTTGATGAACGGCCCGATGACCTCGCTCAACTCGTATTGCGCGGCTTGCGCCAGCGTCTGTATCTCGTCGAGCGGGTTGGCGTAGAGCTTGATCAAGAGGTATTCGAGCGCGCGGCCATTGCCCCACACGCCGACGTTGGTCAGCGTCGCCAGCGGCAGGAAACAGCGCAGCATGTCGCAGGCGCGCGCGCGCACAGCCTGCCGGTATGCCCACTGCGCGCTCTGGCGCATCTCGTCGTCGCGAATCTGCGGAAAGCGTTGCACGTCGCCGGTCAGGGCGTTCTCGAACTCCATCGCCTCAATGGGGTGCTTGCGCGCGAGGTGATCGCTCATGCGCGGCAGGGCGCGCGCATACGTCTCGAACAGCATGTCCATCGTGGCGATGTAGTCGCGGCCAAACGCCGACTCGATAATCTTGGCAGGACGGTAGTAGCGGAACTGGCCGTTGACGCGGTCATCGAATGGCACGTAGCGCGACGACTTTTCAAGGTACGCCAGGCCGACGCGGTTGTCCTCGATGGCGCGCGCGGCTATCTGCGAGACTTCCTGACAGGCCAGATGCGCGCCGCCGAGCTCGCCCACCGAGTCGTCGCCATACTCGGACAGGATGCGTTGGTAGAACGCCTCCGCAACTCGCGGCGCGCGGAGAACTCGTCCAGAAACAGGCGGCGCACGCCCTTGGATGACCGGCTGTAGCGGGAGAACAGCGCGCCCTTGATCACCTCCGGCAGGTTTTTGAGCGCGACCACGGATCGGTCGGTATTGGTGAAGAATGGCGCGACCAGCGGCGCTTCGTCTTCGCCGACGATTTCGGTCGAAGGGGTCAGGCGCGAGAGGAAATCGGGATGGCTCATGGACGCTCCGGAAGCGGATTGCTTGGGCATCATACCGCGAATGGCTTGCGCCCAATACAGCCGCGCACACTCGCGATAGAGCATTGAAATCTTTCAGACGATTATAAATCGGCAACCCCTAACCGGCAACCTACTATGGTGCGACGCTCATCGTTAGCCTTATGGCTCATTCTACTGCTGGCCGCGCTCCTGCGCTTTTACCGCCTGGACGCGCAGAGCCTCTGGTCGGACGAAGGCTCCAGCGCGGCGCAGGCCCTGCGAGACATCCCGGCCATCGCGCAGAACGCGGCGAGCGATATTCACCCGCCGCTGTACTACATCGCACTGCATGACTGGGTGACGCTCTTTGGGACGAGCGAGGCCGGTCTTCGCTCGCTGTCGGCGGCGCTTGGAATCGCGCTGGTCCTGCTGTGCTACGTGATTGGCAGGCGCGTCTGGGGCGAATCCGTCGGCCTCTCTGCGGCATGGCTCTGCGCGATCAACCCGTTTCAGATTTATTACGCGCAAGAAGCGCGGATGTATATGCTCATGGCCGCGCTCGGCGCGCTCGTCATCTATGCCGCGCTGGAAGCGGTGGAATCCGGGCAAATGCGTTGGCACATCGTCTATACACTCGGCGCGGCGATGGGTTTATACACCCATTATTTCTTCCCGGTGGTGCTGGTCATCAGCAACATCTGGTTTGCGTGGTCATTCCCTCTCCCTGTAAGGGAGAGGGGTAGGGGTGAGGGTTTGCGAAGCCGCGCGCGCCTGATGCTTTGGGGCATCGCGCAGTTGGCGGCGTTGGCCGCCTTTCTGCCGTGGCTGCCAACGGCGTGGCGGCAGATCACAACCTGGCCGGCGGGCGCGCAGACGTTTACCGCCGCCTCTGCGCCGATCATCGTCCTGCGTACCTTGAGCGAAGGGCTAAGCGCGCCCTCCGATGATGGGCTATGGCTGGCCCTCTTTGCGATGCTGGTCATCGCGGGTGCCTGGCCCGGACGACCACCCGACAAGGGTGTAGGGGCAGGGCTTGCCCCTGCCCGACCCGCCGAGGGGTTCGCCATCGTGTTGTACCTGTTGGCGCCGTTCGCGATGATGTTCGCGCTCGGCCTGTTCAAGGACGCCTTCCTCAAATTCATGCTGATCGCCTCGCCAGCGTTCATCCTGCTCACGGCGCGCGGCATCTCGCGCATCACATCGCTCACCCCGCGCCTGCCCCCGATCCAAGTCGGGGGCCTGCTCCGGCCTCTGTCGCAAGCGGCCCTGCTTCTCCTCCCGCTCCTCCCATCCGCCCTCTCGCTCCAGGCCTACTATGGCGACTCGCGCTTCGCCCGCGACGACTATCGCGGCATCGCGCAGACGATCAGCGCGCTGGCTCGCGCGGGCGATGCCGTCATTCTGGATGCGCCGGGACAGCAGGAGATTTTCCGCTACTATTACCAAGGCAGTCTGCCGGTCTATGCCTTGCCGCGCCAGCGCCCACCCGACGTGGACGCGACAACGCAGGAGTTGGCCGCGCTAACCGGCGCGCACGCGCGTGTATTCATCGTATTGTGGGCAACCGACGAGAGCGACCCCACGCGCGTGGTCGAGTCGTGGCTCGACGCGCACAGTTTCAAGGCAAGCGACAACTGGTATGGCAACGTGCGCTTGGCCCTGTATGCGAGCGCGCAAACGGGCACGGCGATGCGGCAGACGCTTAACTTGCGCTGGGGCGACGGCATCAGTCTGCTAGGCTACACGTTGGAAGCGAGCGCCACCGACGCGGGCGAAGTGATGCCGCTGACGCTGTTCTGGCGCGCCGATCAGGCTGTTGCGGGGCGCTACAAAGTTTTCGTTCACCTGCTGGACCCGCGCGGTTTCGTCGTCGCACAGCGCGACAGCGAGCCGGTCGGCGGCTCGCGGCCTACATCCAGTTGGCTGGCCGGCGAGACGGTTACCGATCCCTACGGACTCTTCGTCCCGTTTGGGATGCCGCCGGTTGACTATCAGCTTGAGGTTGGCCTGTATGATGCGGCCACCGGCCAGCGTCTCAAAACAGCGCAGGGCGAAGACCGCCTGCTGTTGGGGCCTGTGCGCGTGAACCGCCCATCGGTCACTCCGCCCATAGCCGCCTACGGTCTCACAGCGGCGATGGCCTGATGCGATTCACCTGACGCTCTTCTGGCGCAAGACGGCGGAAGCCGCTGGTGACGGCGCATACCGCCTGCGGCTTGGTTCATTGGAACGGCAGACCACGCCGACCGATGGCCTGTATCCCATCGCGCAGTGGGCTATTGGCGAGGTCGTGCGCGACGATCAGATCATGTTACTACCCGCTGACTGGAAGGCGGGATCGGTTGTATTAGAACTGGAGCGCGGAGGCGTGCGAGTTGGCGAGTGGAGGCTGACGATAGAGGGTGGATGACCCTAATCCCCGGGGCTGGGGATAATCAATATCTGGCCGATGCGGAGGAAATTCGCATCCGCGAGGTTGTTAGCCTCCAATATTTTTTTTGCTGACACCTTAAAGCGATCAGCCAAGCCGGATATTGTGTCGCCGGACTTGACGGTATAATTGAAGGGATAGGTTACACCCGTCGGCGTGCCCGTTGGGGTTGGCGTGTTGGTCGCGGAGAGGGTAGGGGTGAGGCGCGGCGTTGGGGTGAAGACCAATGCCGGTTGGGCAGACGCGGACGGCGCGGCGGTCGCGGTTCTCAGCGGGCCGCTGGGTGTGGCCGACGGGCGAGAAGCCGCAGTCGTAGCCGCCGTATAGATGGCAAACAGCAGGTTGACGATGACCAAAACATTGGCGATGACGATGGCGGCAATCGCGCCGGTTTGTTGAAAGCGCGCCATGCCGCCATTATACAGCATAACGCTGTCAGGGGTTTAAATCGGCCATCCGAGCTATGCGCATAGTCTCTCTGATCGTCACAGTGAAAAACGAAGCCGCAGTGATTGACGGCCTGCTGCAATCCATCAGCGCGCAGACTCGCCTGCCGGATGAGGTCGTCGTCGGCGACGGCGGCTCAACCGATGGCACGGCGCAGGTTGTTGAGGCGTGGGGCTCGCGCCAGCCGTTTCCCGTGCGGGTGTTGGCCGCGCCGGGCGCTAACATTGCGCAAGGCCGCAACGTCGCCATTCGCGGGGCGCAAGGCGACCTCATCGCGTCCACCGACGCGGGCGTCCGCCTCGCCCCGCGCTGGCTTCAAGAGTTGCTAGTGCCGTTTGATGAGAGCGGCCAACCGCCGGACACACAACACGTCGTCGCCGGTTTTTTTCTGCCGGACGCGCACACCGTTTTTGAAGTTGCCATGAGCGCCGCGGTTCTGCCGTCGCTGGCGGAGGTTGACCCGCAGAAGTTCCTGCCCTCGTCCCGCTCGGTCGCCTTTACCCAAGAAGGCGTGGCAGACAGTAGGGGGTTACCCGGAGTCGTTAGATTATTGCGAAGACCTCGTGTTTGATTTGGCGCTGAAGCGGCAGTTTGTCTTTGCCTTTGCCCCGCAGGCGGTAGCGTACTTTCGCCCACGCGGGAGCCTGCGCGCCTTCTTCCGGCAGTACTATCTCTACGCGCGGGGCGACGGCAAGGCCGACCTCTGGCGCAAGCGACACGCGATTCGTTATCTGACCTACTGCGCCGTTGCGCCACTGCTGTTAGCGCTGGGTATGGGGCAATCCCCCCTGTGGTTCATCGCGCTGGGCGCGGGGGCGGTGGCCTACGGGTTCACGCCTTACCGCCGCTTGAGGTCGTCTCTTAGAAGGCTGAAGCCGACAGAGAGGCTTTACGGGGCGCGAGGCAGTGAAAGCGGTCGGTTTTTGCCTTCATAACGCATCATGCTAGAATAGCGCCGCCATGTGTCAGTTCTGCGTTGTCATCGTCAACTACAACACCCGCGACCTTCTGCGCGACTGTCTGCGCTCTGTCTTTGCCTCGCAGGCAGTCGCCGGACTCGACGTGTCCGTGGTGGACAACGCCTCCCGCGATGGGAGCGCCGAGATGGTGCGCGCCGAGTTTCCGCAGGTGCGCCTGATCGACAACGCGCAGAACCGCGGGTACGCCGCGGCCAACAATCTGGCTCTGCGCGACTGTCGCGCCCTGTTCGTCGTCCTGCTCAACCCCGATACCGTTGTGCCGTCCGATGCGCTGGCGCAGTTCAGGCACTTCATGGAAGCGCACCCCGATGCCGGGGTGGTCGGGCCGAAACTCATCCGCGCCGACGGCTCGCTCGATCTGGCTTGTCGGCGCAGCTTCCCGACCCCCGCCGTTGCCTTCTACCGCTTCATCGGGTTGAGCCGTCTGTTTCCCCGCTCGCGCCGATTCAGCCGATACAACCTGACCTACCTCGACCCAGACCAATTGGCCGAGGTAGACTCGGTGGTGGGCGCGTGCATGGTGGTGCGCGGCGAGATTTTGGAGCAAGTCGGCCTGCTCGACGAACAGTTTTTCATGTACGCCGAAGACCTCGACTGGTGCAAGCGTATCAAAGAAGCCCACAACCCGCGCACCGGTCACCACTGGCAGGTCTGGTACGATCCCGCAGTGACGATACAGCATATCAAGCGCGCGTCCAGTTCGCTCAGCGTTCAGGCACAGCGCGCATTTAATGACACGATGCTGCAATTCTACCGCAAGCACTATGCCGCCAGCACCCCGTTCTGGCTGAACGGCCTGATTGTCGGCAGTATTACACTGCGCGGCTGGCTGACCCGCGCGCGCGCAGGCTCGCAGTCTCCCATCTCGACGCGATGAGCAAACGAGCCGGCCTTGCTTCCACCCTGATCCTGCTGGCGCTGGATGGCGCTCTGATTGGCGTCGCCTTCTATCTGGCGCACCGTCTGCGCATCAACGCCGAGTACCCGCGCCCACAGAATATTCCGAACTTCCGCTTCTACATCCCCATGGCGCTCGTGCAGGAAGTGTGCCTGATTGGCATGTTCTTCTTTTACCGTCTCTACCACCGCAAGCGCAGCGCCAGCCACGTGGACGAAGTATCAGCCATCTTTGGCGCGGTCTCGGTTGGCACGATTATCTCGACCGCGGTTATCTCCTTTGCCTTCAAGAGCGACATGGACTACCCGCGCCTGATGATTGTCTATGCGTGGGCGCTGACGTTTGTCTTGATCGCCATGGCGCGTATCTTGCACACGCGGATGTTGTGGATATTGCAGGCGCGTGGGTTTGGCGAGACGAAGGTCGTCATCGTGGGCGCGGGAGAGGCCGGCCGCATGATCGCACAGGCGATCAACAAATCGCCGGAGCTGGGCTACCGCCTCGTCGGCATCATAGACGATGAGCCGACCAACGGCGAGATGGGGGTGCCATGGCTGGGCCCGACGGCGCAGCTCAACCCGCTCATCGAGCAGTATCAGATCGGCGAGGTCTTTGTGGCGATGCCGGAAGCGTCGCACGAGAAGATTCTCTCGATCATCGCGGACGCTCAGCGCGACAAGGTTGGCATCAAGGTCTTTCCCGACCTGTTTCAGATTATCTCGTCGCCGGTGGGCATCGGCGATTTGAACGGCCTGCCGATGGTGACGCTGCGCGACGTAGCCCTGCGCGGCTGGCGCTTGACCCTCAAGCGCATCATGGACATCGTCGTGGCGGCGGCGGCGTTGGTCATCACCTCACCGCTCATGCTATTCACGGCGGTCCTGATCAAGCTGGATTCACCGGGGCCTGTGTTTTACCCGCAGATACGCATGGGGCTAGACGCCAAACCGTTCAAGATTCTGAAGTTCCGCTCGATGCGCGCCGATGCCGAAGCGGGGGGGCCCGGCTGGACGGTGAAGAATGACCCGCGCAAAACACGGCTGGGCGCGTTCTTGCGCAAGTTCCATGTGGATGAACTGCCGCAGTTTATCAACGTCCTGATCGGCGATATGAGCGTGGTGGGACCGCGCCCGGAACGTCCTGTGTTTGTCGAGCAGTTCCGGCGTCTGGTGCCGCGCTACATGGAGCGGCACATCGAAAAGGCCGGGATCACCGGCTGGGCGCAGGTCAACGGCCTGCTCGGCGACACGTCCATCGCCGAGCGCACGAAGTACGACCTCTACTACATCGAAAACTGGTCGCTCGCCTTCGACCTGAAAATCATGGCCCGCACCGTTTGGGTGGTCTTGTCCGGCCAGAGTGAATGAGAATGGACGCGCCCGCGATCATTTGTCGGTTTCCGGCTCCTCTAATTCCGCCACAAATTCCCGGATCAGGCGATTGACGTCGCCCGCGCGCTCCTCGTGCGGCAGGTGCCCCGCTTCCGACAGGATGACCAGCCGCGCCCCGCGGATGTGTTCGAGGAAATAGGCGGCGTCGCTTGTGGGCACGACCGGATCGTGCTCGCCCCAGATCAGCAGGGCCGGGCATTGCACCTGTTGTGTGCGCCCATTGAGCCGGCTCGTGCGCGTGTCGCGCGTCAGGTTGATCAGCGCTTCGACAAAGCCGTGTGTGTAGAACGGCTCCAACAGCGCGCGCTTCATCGCGGGCGTCAGGTTTGCCGGGTCGTAGTAGGCGCGCGGCATGTTGTAGGTCAGCAGAGCCTCGTTGGCCAGGGCGTATTCCATCCCCAAGCGCATCCACTGGCGCAGAGGCGGCAGATCCATCGCGCGGCTCATCAGCCATAGGTATGGGAAGCGGCGCGCGCCTGCTGGGTCAACCAACACGATCCCGCGCACCGACTCCGGATGGGCGACAGCGGTATGGACGGCCACCGTGCCGCCCATCGAGTGGCCGACCAAGACGGCGCGCTTGATGCTCATAGCAGACATAAACGCGCGCAGGTGGCGCGCTTGCGCCAGCAGTGAGTAGTCGCCGTCGCTCGGTTTATCGGACAACCCCCAACCTTTCAAGTCCACCGCATAGACGCGGTGATCCCGCGCTAGATCGGCGATGTTGCGATACCACGTCACGACCGAACTGGCAAAGCCGTGAATCAGGAT
>JACQEC010000040.1 GCA_016200765.1 Chloroflexota bacterium
CGTCAAACCTCACGCCCTTCCTGCACGTGCATCCGCAAAACACAGGGGCCATCGCCGTCTATGAGCGGCTTGGCTTCGAGCGGCGGCGGGAGGGCGAAGTCATGGTTCTGCAATCCTGATCGGGAGACTATTTCATGAGCATGTATGACCTCACAACCCATCAAACGAACGGCTACATTGACCTGCGCAGCGACACCGTCACCCAACCGACCGAATCTATGCGGAAAGCGATGTATGAAGCGGAACTGGGCGACGACGTTTATGGAGAAGACCCGACGGTCAACCGCCTGCAGGAGCTCTCCGCACAGAAGCTTGGCAAAGAAGCCGGTCTGCTGGTGCTCAGTGGCACGATGGGCAACCTCGTTTGCCTGCTGACACACTGCGGCCGTGGCGACGAGGCGATCATGGGCAATCGCGCTCACACCTTTAGCAGCGAGCAAGGCGCCGCATCGGGCTTGGGCGGCATCCACCCGCATACCCTCCCGAACCAGCCCGACGGCACGCTTGACCTGCGTCAAATCGAAGCCGCTATTCGAGGTGACAACGAACATTACCCGCGCACCAAGCTGATCTGTATCGAAAACACCCAGAATTCCACAGGTGGCCGCGTGTTGTCCCCAGCGTATATGAGCGCGGTTGGGCAAATTGCCAAACAGCACCAAATCAGTGTTCACGTGGACGGCGCGCGTATCTTCAACGCCGCCGTTGCGCTGGGCATGGATGCGAGCGCGCTCGCCGCCGATGCAGACTCGCTGACTTTCTGCTTGAGTAAAGGGTTGGCCTGCCCGCTCGGATCGGTCGTCGTCGGGGATGAGGACTTCGTCCATGAAGCGCGCCGCAACCGCAAGATATTGGGTGGGGGCATGAGGCAGGCCGGTATCTTCGCCGCGGCCGGTATCGTGGCGCTTAACGAGATGGTCGAACGCTTGGACGATGACCACAGGAACGCCAAAACGCTTGCCGAAGGACTATCAGTCATCCCCGGCATGACCATAGACCCATCTATTGTCGAGACCAATATTGTCTATTTTGAATTGACCGCACCAAAATTCACACCCGGGGCCTTCGCGGCCCGCATGAAAGAGCGCGGCGTTCTGTTCAGCGCGGGAGCGGCCCGACGGATCCGCCTCGTCACGCATTACGGCATCGAACTGCACCATATCACTCATACTCTGCGCGCGTTCAGTCAGGTACTGGGAGAAGCGGCCTAGTGTCCGTTCGGCGACCGCCGCGCCCGGACCCTCGGCGCCGCGCTGGAACTGTGCCTTCCTCACATGTCGGCGGGCCTACGGCGCGGTCGTCGCGAATAGAGAAGCGCGCTACCCCGTTCAGGCGGACCGCATCCAACGCATCGCTAAACCCGCGCTTCACCTTCCTGCTCTACGCCGCGATGGCTATCGGGACATTCCAGTTAGAACGCGCGCTGAGGGTAACGATCCTCTGGGTCACTTTGGTCGTTCTCATCCTGGCGCATGTCTATTCCCGCCCGTTACAGATGCGCTTTACGCTCAAGTCCATCCGAGCCGCCGCGATTCTCGGTATGGTACTGACGCTCCCGCTGGGCCTGATCGCCCGCGAACCGCTGGTAACACTAGCATCGGGTGTATTCGGCGACAGCTCGGGGCTTGTGCTGTTCGAGCGCACGGTTATGATTGCGGCTCCAATCGAAGAGGTTTATTTTCGGGGCTGTGTCCAGCGAGATGTCAGCCTGATGGAGTCTGCGTTCCTGTACGCGCTTGGGATGCTGTTATTGTATCTCCCTGCCGTACAGGGCTTCTGGATCGTGTTGTCGGTCGTCGTTATCGGCAGTGCCCTTCTTGGATTGCTCTGGACGTGGAGTTGCCAACGGTGGGGGCCAAGCGCCGCGATTGCGTGCCATGCGGTCTGCAACCTGTGTCTTTTCGTCGTGCCCGGCGTCTTGCACGATTGGGCAAGCCAGATGTATCGCTAGGTTTATGGCTCGATACCGCATATCTCGGCAGCTGTTAGCCCCGCAAATTCCCTCGTTCCTGATAGGCCAACCGCGCTCGCTGGCCGCTGACTGCGCCAGCGCCTTCCGAGCGATTCAGACAACGCCTACAGTCATCGGCGGCGACCATATTCCGACGAGCGGTGCGTTTCTCGTCGTAGTCAACCACTTCCACCGTCCAGAGATTCCGGCTTGGTGGACTGCCATGGCCGTCACCCACGCCATTGCCGTCAGGCGACGCCTGCCCAACGAGCGCCCTATCCGATGGCTAATCGCCGACCAATGGACGTACCCCGATCCCGTGCGAAGGTTTTTGGTTGCGCCGGTTATGCGCTTTGTGATTGGCCGTATCGCCCGCGTTTACGACTTCCTCACGATTGCACCCGCGGCGCTAGGTGATACGCGCTCGTATGAGCGCGCCAGCTCGATTCGCCGGGTTCTGGAGGCCGCGCGCCTTGCAGTGACGGAGGGCTGGCCGCTCGGCCTCGCCCCAGAGGGCGGCGACTCCCAGGATGGCACAATGATGCGACCTCCTGCCGGGGCCGGGCGTTTCATGCTTCTGATCGCCAAAACCGATTTACTGTTTCTGCCGGTAGGTGTGTTCACCGAGGAGGGCGTGCTGGTGACGCGCTTTGGCGATACCTTCGGCCTCACTGCGCCGCCGGGATTGCCAAAGGGCGAAGTAGACGACTGGGCCACCGCACAGGTGATGCGCCGTATTGCCTGCCTGGTGCCGCCCAGCCTGCGGGGCGTTTATGGCGACGGGTGTTGACGCCGGCGGGCAGACGCGCAAGCACGCCACACAGATTTTTCAGGCGGCGCTAGCTTCCGCTGATGCACACGCGGCTGTATTCCGCAACCTCGCGTTTGATGGCGCAAGTCTCACTATCGGCAAAGTCTCAGCTCCGCTCGCGTCTCATGCAAGGGTCGTCGTCATTGGTGCTGGCAAAGCCAGCGCCCGCATGGGACTGGCCGTCGAAGAGATGCTCGGCAGCCGTATCAACGGGGGCCTAATCTCCGTCAAAGATGGACATGGCGTCTCCACCCGCTTCATTCAGGTGCGCGAAGCGGGCCACCCACTGCCCGATGCGCGCAGTTTAGCAAACGGACGCGCGATACTCCAATCGCTGAATGGGCTTACCGCTCATGATGTGGTGCTGTGTCTGATTTCGGGTGGAGGCTCTGCCCTCATGGAGGTTCTAGCGGACGGGCTTACACTGAGCAACGTGCGCGCGGTCACAGACACTGTGATGCGCGCCGGGGCAGACATCTCGGATTTGAACTGTGTCCGTAAGCACCTCTCCCTTCTAAAGGGAGGCCAACTCGCGCGCGCGGCCCAGCCGGCGGCCATCTTCTCGTTGATTCTGTCCGATGTCGTCGGCAATGACCTGTCGGCCATCGCATCCGGACCAACATGCCCCGACCCGACGACCTTCGCCGACGCCCTGCAAGTCATAAGCCGGTGCGACCACGGTGGTATTCCGGCCATGAAGCCGGTTATAGGTCATCTTGAGCGCGGTGCACGCGGCGAACTCTCTGAAACACCCAAGCCGGACGAGCCTTTTTGGAACAACGTCAGGAATCTAATTATCGGCAGCAATGAGATTGCCATTGAGGCAGCAGCACGCGAAGCACGGGCGCTCGGATATACAACGGAAATCGCCACTTTAGCCATGCAAGGCGAGGCGCGTGAGGTTGGCCGGACGCTGGCCGAGTTGGCCTGCCGGCGGCGTGCCGAGGGTGCCCATCAGCTCTGTCTGCTGGCGGGCGGGGAAACCACCGTAACTGTACGCGGTCTCGGAATAGGAGGACGCAATCAGGAGCTTACGCTGGCGTCGGCACTTGCACTGGACGGGACGAATGACGTGACCTTGCTCAGCGCGGCGACCGACGGCGGCGACGGCTCTAGCGATGCGGCAGGAGCCGTTGTAAACGGCGCAACAATCAGACGTGGCTCTAGTATTGGCCTCGATGCTCAAGTGATGCTTGAGCAAAACGACTCTCACCACTTTTTCCGCGCTTTGGGCGATCAAGTCATCACGGGACCCACTTTGACTAACGTCAACGATGTTGTAATGATCTTGATCGAATAGAGAATCGCAAAGTGCGGGCAGGCAAAACGGCCAAGAAACTGTGCTTCCTGGCCGTTCACTGGTGCGTCTATCCGCGGCTGTGCAGAGCCCTACGGAGGATAACTGACGGGTAGCTTAATGACCGCCGGCGCGCCGATCCATCGGCCGGTCGGTAGGCAGCGAGTCCATGATTTCCTTAACGCGCGCTTCTGTGGCTTCCCGATCGGTGAAGAAGTCCTTTTCGATCTGGATATATTCCTGCCACTGCGCCGGCGTGCTATCGGCGTCGAAAATCGCATCCACTGGGCATTCGGGCTCGCACGCGCCGCATTCAATACACTCATCCGGGTGAATATAATACTTGTCGGCGCCCTCATAAATGCAGTCCACTGGGCAGACTTCCACACACCCAGCGTCCTTAACCGCAATACAAGGTTCAGCAATAATAAAAACAGCCATCGAGACAGGCCTCCTTCGCAAGTGTAGTCGGGACGTTTGCCTGTGTATTTAATCACAATTCAATGGGGCTGTCAATAGGCTTGCTCTTGAATTCTCCTTGCGGCCCTATCTGATTCGTGTTATACTTCGGCCAGTCTCGGCGCCCCAGACTCCACTCAGCGGGCGCAGGTCGAGGATCACCATGACCAAAACCAAATTGCTTATTGTAGATGATCATCCCGTGGTGCGTCAGGGACTGCGGAGGCTATTAGAGCGAGAGGAAGATATCGAGGTCGTCGGGGAAGTGGCCGATGGTAAGCTCGCCATCGAGGAGGCAAGGAACCTCAAGCCAGATATCGTTCTCATGGATATAAACTTGCCTTCAATGAACGGGTTGCAGGCCACGCGCGAGATTAAGGCCAGTAATCCCCAAATCGCCCTGATCACATTGACCGCCTATCATAACTCCTCCCAGATGTTTCACGCCATGCGCGCGGGCGCGTCGGCCTACTATCCCAAGGAAGTCTCGACCGCTGAACTCCTCCAGGGTATCAGAGCCGCAATCCGGGGGCGATATGTGATCGCCGGCAAGGAACTCACGGAGAAGCAGTTAAACACTTGGCTGTTAGACCAATTCACAACGATTGGAATCGGCGGCACCGACTATCCGGAAGAGATGTTCAAGCCGCTGTCGGCGCGCGAAATGCAGATCTTACAGCAGATCGCCAAAGGACTGAGTAATAAAGAGATTGCGCGTGAGCTGGGAATCTCCCGCCAAACAGTCAAGAACCACATGACCTCCATCTTGCGCAAGCTGGATGTTGAAGACCGCACACAAGTCGCCCTCTATGCCTTACGGCTCGGCTGGATACGGCTGGAGGACACGCAGTAATGACCACGGAAGCCGCTACGGTCGAACAGACCCTAGCAGCCATTCTGGCCGACCTTGGGTCCGAACTCGAGCGCACGCAAACCGAACTCAAGGAGACGGAGCTAATGGGCGGTCAAAGCCGCCGTGAGAGTGAAACGTTGGCTCGCCGAGACCTGCAAATGAGCAATCGCCTCCGGCAGGTCGAAGCCAACCTTGAGGACTACTCACGCGAGGAACTGCGTGAGATTTACAATGCTGTCCGGGAATTGCAGATGCGCCTCTTCCTGATGCGCAGTCAGGTCGAGCAGCTAGACCACAAGCGGGTTACCCTCGATCGCTACCGCCAACAAGCGCAAAAACTCATGGGAGCGATTCAGCAGCTGCAAGCCATTACCCAGCCCCCCCCTCCCCCGCCGACCCATCCGACCGAGACGGCCGCAACGCCGCAACAGACCATCATACGCATCATAGACGCACAGGAAAAAGAGCGCCAGATTCTCGCCCGCCAGATGCACGACGGCCCCGCCTCGTCGTTGAGCAACCTCGTCCTTCAGGCAGAAGTGGTCGAGCGCCTTTACAGCGCCGATCCGGCTCAGGCTCGCACGGAGCTTTCAGTTCTGAAAACGGCCGTCACCGAGACATTTAAGGGTACACGGGATTTCATCTTTAACCTGCGCCCTATGATGCTGGACGACCTCGGGCTGTTCCCAACCCTTCGTCAGTTTGTGCAGGACTTTGAGTCCAAGTCAAAAATCACCACACACTTGACCATACTCGGCAAAGACAGGCGGCTTCCGCCCCATATCGAGGTTATCCTATTTCGCGCTATACAAGAATTGTTAAATAACGTCCACCGTCACGCCAACGCAAGCCATGTACAGGTCAGCATTGACGTCGCGGATGATGCGGTATCTGTCACGGTTGAAGATGACGGTAGCGGATTTGATGAAACGCAAATTCTTCGTGACGCCAAGGAACGGAAAACGCTCGGCATCAGCAGTTTGTTAGAGCGTTCTGAGATGCTTGGCGGCGAGATTCACTTCGAGAGCAGTCTTGGCCGGGGCACGAGGGTAGGGGTAAAACTCCCGATTCCTGTATAAGTCGGTGGTACTATTGAAGTTCCGCTGAGAATCGTGTATGCTTAGGCTACATTCAAGTTGAGAGCGATACCGCTCTTCACCGTTAAAATTCAGCCATTTTCCTTTTGTTTTATCCTTCAGATACGAGAGAGGAGGTGAGGTACATGTTATTCAACCCACGTGAGGAAGGCCAGGGCTTGGTTGAGTACGCGCTGATTCTCGTGTTGGTGGCCGTAGTGGTCATCGCGATTCTGACCCTGCTTGGCCCGGCCATTGGCAACGTTTTCAGCACGATCAAGAACAACTTCGGGTAAACTTAATCCCCCTGTTCTATTTATTTCAGCATAGAGCCCGATTCCATACACGTGGATAGGGCTCTACGTTTTATGGTTCTACTCTGCGCGCCATTACGCGCTATAATCTCATCATCCAGTATCCGTAGGGTCTGCAATGGCCCTTCGCAGGCGATCATGCGCTCACGGTCATTAACGGCAAGTCCAAATCAGTGCACTGCGCGGCGCGGTCAGGGCGCGGTTGAGTTTGCCCTGCTCATTCCAATACTGGTACTCCTATTGGCTGGCGCTGTGGATCTCGGCAACGGTTTTCAGACGTATATCGCGCTAACCAATGCCGCCCGTGAGGGCGCGCGCTACGGCGCCGATCAGCCGAGCGACACCGCGACGATTTGTACTCGTGTGCAACAGGAGCTCCCGTCAACGATCACCGTCTCGTGCCCTAATGTGGCGATTACGTTCCCAACGCTTAGCCAAAGCGGCTGTACCGGCGGCGGCCCCAAGGCCGGTTGCCCCATCCGCGTGACCGTTACATACACCCTGACCACCATACTGGGCAGCATTCTCGGCTTTAACTCGATTAACCTCGTTGCGACGATTGACCTTATTGTCTATAATGCATAACATGAGCAGGCTGGAACGACTTCGCGAATGGGGCCAGACGATGGTCGAGTTTGCCCTGCTGCTGCCTGTTCTGCTCCTAATCGTATTCGGTATATTTGAATTTGGCCGGGCCTTTTACGCCTATAGCACAGTTGCCAATGCGGCACGCGAAGCGGCTCGCTTCGGGATTGTAGATCCAACCAATACGTCGGGCATCCAAGATGCCGCGATCTCTCACGCCACCGCGCTTGGTCTAACGAGTTCCGATGTCGTTATCCAATGCCCCGATGGCGCCTGCACCGTGGGCAACCGAATCAGCGTCACAGTCAACTACACCTTCTCCGCGGTCGTGCCGCTAATTCCCAGTTTCGCACTCAGCGGGGCCGCCACAATGCGCATCGAGTCACAGTAGGCTGTGGCCTCGTGCGTAGCCATCAGTGCCCGGCCCCACGGACGACTGGTAGGGCTTCACTCCCGTGTAGATGCCTGCGTGGCGGCCGGTAATTTTCCGGTCTTTCGCGAGCAACGGGTGTCCTGTGCTACAATAGACCTGTATTCCGAGTGCCGCAGGCTACCTTTTTCTGCAATAGTAGCTGTAGAAGCAAGCACGCAGTCTAGCATATTCGACGGAGGCCATGAATGCGACGCCGTGGCGGAATTCTGATTGTACTGGGCATCGTTTTGGGTCTCATTACGTTCGTCGCCGCTCTGCTCGTGTTGAGCAGCGGAAGCGGCGGGACCCCGGCCATCGCGACCACAAAGGTCGTGATTGCGCAGCAAAACATCGCAGCACGCGTGCCGATCCAGCCGGGCGCGCTCACGCTCGCCGACTGGCCGAGCGATTCGCTCCCAACGGCTTATTTTACCGACCCGGCCAAAGTCGCTGGCAAACTCGCGACGACTCAGGTTGTGGTGGGTCAAGTGCTCGTGCCCAGTATGGTGATTGAAAAGAAGGTTGAGGAGTCCCGCAAAGGACTCGGCTCTGACGCGTCTTACATCATTCCCAAAGGCAAGGTTCTCGTTGCCTTTCCGATCAATCAGGTCAGCGGGGTTGCAGGCGCGTTGAAGGAAGGCGATACCGTTGACTTGCTGGTATCCTACGAACTGCCAGCCATCACCGGCCAAGGCCCACAGATACCTCTCACCGCTGGAGGCGCCAAGCGGCAGGTCACTCAACTTGCGCTGCAAGACGTCGAAATCCTCCGCGTTGGCGCATGGGGCGGTGGCCCGGGTGACGCCGCGAGTAAAGACGCCCAGAACGTTACATTCTTGGTCAGCCGTCAAGACGCGCTCGTCCTGAAGTTTTTGCGCGAAACCGCATCCGATATACAGTTGGTCCTGCGCGCCGCAGGCGACCACGAAATCGTCGTTACCGAGCCGGTAATCATTGACTATGTGGACGCGCGGTTCAACATGGGCGGCACGTTGGGGCGCGGCCGCTGAATCGCGCCCAATCGCGCGATGACGGGTGGCCGCAACTCAGAGAATAGGTTATGACCACTGTTCAGACTGAAAAAATTCATGTGGTCGTGGTTGACGACAACAAAGACACCCTGAGCAATCTCAAGAAGCTGCTCTCGCTCGAAAAAGACATTGAAATCGTCGCAACCGCATCATCCGGCGAGGAAGCCGTCAATCTGGCCGTCCAATACCGGCCCGATGTCATGCTGATGGACATTAACATGCCGGGGATGGATGGCATTGCGGCGAGCGAGGCCATTCATGCGCGTGTTCCGGGCGTAGAGATCGTCATTATGTCCGTGCAGGCCGAGGCTGACTACTTAAAACGGGCAATGCTGGCCGGTGCGCGCGAGTTTCTGGTCAAACCGTTTAGCAGCGATGATCTCGCTTCGGCGCTCAGAAAAGTCTACAAGCGCAGTCTCACACGGCCAAGCGCGGCGGCACCGGCGCCTTCGCCGGTTGCCACGCCGGCCGCTGCTCCCGCGCGCTCGGCTGTGGTCAAGCCCCCACCGGTTGCTGAACCGGAGCCGGCCGCCGTCAGTGCGCCCTCCGTGCCCGCCGCACCGCCAGCGTCAGGCAAAGCCGGCAAGGTGCTCGCCATTTTCAGCGCCAATGGCGGAGTCGGGCGCAGCACCATTGCCGTGAATCTGGCCATTGCGCTTAGGCAAGACCCCCGGACAAAGGTGGCCTTAGTGGACGGGAGCCTGCGCTTTGGCGATGTGGGCGTATTACTCAACCTGTCATCTGACCGAACGATTGCCGACGTGGCTTCCAGTGATGGCAGTGTAGATACCGAAATCCTGGTGGATTTCATGTCATCACACTCGTCTGGGATCAAGGTGCTGCTCGCGCCTCCTCGCCCCGAATTGGCCGACCTGGTCAACGGCAAGATTATGCGCTTGATTCTCGCGACACTGCGCAATCACTTCGATTACATCGTCGTTGATACGTTCAGCTCTTTGGACGAGATAACGCTAACAATTCTTGACGCGGCGGATCAAATCCTGCTTTTGACGACCAGTGAAATTCCCTCTATCAAGAATACGCGCCTATTCTTCGAGGTGGCCGAAGAACTCAAATACGCTTCCGAGAAAACACTGCTCGTGCTCAACAAAGCGGATCCCAAGAGCGGGGTTTCGCCTAAGGATATCCAACTCAGCATCAAGCGTCCGGTCTACGCCGTAATTGACCGCGACGACCGGGCGACAACGCAAGCCGTGCAGAGTGGACAGCCGTTCGTGATGACGCAGAAAACGTCGCCAGCCAGCCTGTCCGTTTTCAAACTCGTCAGCCTTCTCGTGCCTTCGCAGGCTGAACCTAGAAAACCCGAAACGCCCGCGCACCGCATTGGATTCCGCCGTTGACCCTATTAGAGGTGACGTATGTCGCTGTTGAAACGCATTGAGAGAAGCAACCAACCCGACGCAACCGGAACCGCGGCATCAACCGAATCTCCGGCAACAAAACTGGATGAGATTCGATTGAAGCGTCAGGCCGCCGTTCCGGCGCGTGACGCCACCCGGGGCTTGAAGGAGCGCATCCACGACCGCCTGATTACCGAGCTTGACCCGAAGATTGACATTAGCAAGACCGACGACGTGCGCAAAAACATTGAGACGTTGTTTGGCTCGATGCTTGAAGCGGAAGGGATTGTGCTCAATCGCGCCGACCGCCTGAAACTGCTGGACGAGACGATTGCCGAGATTCTCGGTTATGGTCCGATCGAACCGTTGCTGGCAGACGATAGTATCACCGAAATCATGGTGAATGGCCCCAAGTCTGTGTACATCGAGCGCAGTGGCAAGGTCGAGAAGACCAGCATCACCTTTGAGAACGACGGTCATGTCAACCGAATCATTGACCGCATTGTCTCGCCGCTGGGTCGGCGCGTGGATGAAAGCCAACCATACGTAGATGCGCGCCTGCCCAATGGCTCCCGTGTCAATATCATCATCCCACCGCTGGCCCTTAAGGGGCCGACTATCACTATCCGGAAGTTCTTCAAGCGAATGCTGACCGCCGAGCGCTTGATCGAAAACGGCTCCATTACCGCCGAAGCCGTGGAGCTGCTCAAGGCAAGCATCTATGCGCGCCTCAATATCCTTATTTCAGGTGGCACCGGCACCGGCAAGACGACCTTCTTGAACATGCTGTCCTCGTTCATCCCTAGCACGGAGCGCGTCATTACCATTGAAAATGCCGCCGAGTTGCAACTGCAGCAGGAGCACGTCATCACACTCGAATCGAAGCCGCCGAACATCGAAGGCAAAGGCGAGGTCACACAGCGCGATCTAATGGTCAATGCACTGCGCATGAGGCCCGACCGGATTATCGTCGGCGAGGTGCGCGCCGGCGAGGCGTTGGACATGCTGCAAGCCATGAACACGGGCCACGACGGCTCTATGTCCACTCTGCACGCCAACACTCCCCGCGATGCCCTCGCCCGCTTGGAGACGATGACACTGATGGCCGGCATTGATTTGCCGGTACGCGCCATCCGCGAGCAGGTCGCCTCGGCCGTGCAGATGATCATCCAACTCGAAAGAATGCGCGATGGCAGCCGGCCGGTCGTGGGCATAGCCGAGGTGCAGGGTATGGAAGGTGATGTCATCGTGATGCAGGACATCTTCAAGTACGAGCAAACCGGCTTCGAGAATAACAAAATCATTGGACGATTGCAACCCACCGGCATTCGACCGAAGTTCATGGAAAAGATTGAGGCGGCGGGAATCCACCTTCCGCCCGAAGTGTTCGGCTCGGACCGCAGGCGCTTCCGCTAATAAACCCGCGATGGACAGAATGCGAGGACCTCTTTGAATCCCGCCGCCCTTGGCATCGCCTTCATGGGCATGCTATCCGTGATGATCTGCTTCCTTGGACTCGCTCGCGCGTTCTCCGGCAACGACAAGATTACGAGCCGGCTCGACCGCTACGCCACTCGAACAGCCACTGGGCCGCCTCCCTCGGCGCCCTCACCTGACAGCTCGCGCCGCAAACTCGCCGACGAGATTGACCGCCGGCTATCCAAGCGCAGCGGGAGCGCCGACCTTGCGCAGGAGCTTGCGCGAGCCGATTTGAAACTCACGCCCGCTGAATTCTGGGCGATCAACGGTTCCGCTGTGATCCTGGCCATCCTGCTGGGATTTATTATCTTTAGGGTGATCCTTGTAGCGCTGCCATTCGGCATCCTCGGCTACATTGCGCCGCGCTGGTACCTTGGCTGGCGACAGACGCGCCGCCGAACCGCGTTCGCGGCGCAGTTGCCCGATGCGATCACATTGCTGGCGAATTCAATCCGCTCCGGTTCCAGCCTGCCCCAATCCATGGAACTGATTTCACGCGAATCACAGCCCCCGATTGCGGAAGAGTTTGGCCGCGTCATTCGCGAGATCGGCCTTGGTCTGGCTATTGAACCGGCCCTCAATAACATGGCGCGCCGCATCCGAAACGACGACCTCGATCTGATGGTGACGGCGATTCTCGTTCAACATGAAGTCGGCGGCAATCTCGCGCAAATTCTTGAGATCATTGGTTTCACCATTCGCGAACGCATCCGCATCAAAGGTGAAATCAACGTCCTGACCGCCCAGCAAAAAGGCGCCGGATACCTCGTAGGCTCCATGCCCCTCATTGTCACCGTCATCCTTTTCCTGATAAACCCGGTATACATGAGCGAGCTATTCAACAGTGTGGTTGGTGAAGCCTTGTTCTGCACATCGTTTGGACTGGTCGGAACTGCATTCTTGCTGATTCGCAAGATTGTCAACATCGAATTGTAAGCGAGGCAAAAATGATAGCACCGCTTCTCATTGCCATGGGTCTAGGCGCCGCAGTTGTCATGGTGTTTGTTGGACTGGCCGTCCGGCGCACCGCCAGCCCCGTGCAAGCCCGTTTGAATCAATTCGGATCACGGATTCGGACGCTGGAAGAAATCGAACTGGAAACGCCTTTTTCAGAGCGCGTCGTGAAGCCGCTCCTGCAGAGCGCCGCGCATATGGTTCTTCGTTTCGCGCCCCGCAGTAACCTTGAGGCGTTGCGCCATAAGCTCGATATGGCCGGAAACCCTAACGGCTGGACACCGTCTGACTTCTTGGGTGTGCGCGGCCTGGCGGCTATTGTCTGTGGGCTGGTTCCGACGATCCTCATGCTGGTCGCGCGCGCGCCTTTTGCGCAGCTAGTCCTGTTCAGCGTTGGCGGCGGGTTGATCGGTTTCTTCCTGCCCGTGTTTTGG
This sequence comes from Chloroflexota bacterium, assembly GCA_016200765.1. GTDB lineage: Bacteria > Chloroflexota > Anaerolineae > JACRMK01 > JACRMK01 > JACQEC01. The sequence goes on from JACQEC010000040.1 coordinate 13,018, forward strand.
CTTGGCAATAAGGCCAAGGCGCGGCAGAAAGAAATGCAAAAGGCCCTGCCCGACGCGCTCGACCTATTGACGATTAGTGTCGAGGCAGGCTTGGCTTTGGACGCGGGCATGGCCAAGGTGGCTGAAAAGGCGAGTAACGAACTGTCACGGGCTTTCGCGCGTGTCCTGAGCGAGGTGCGCATGGGCCGGCCGCGGCGCGAGGCACTGCGCGACATGGCCGACCGCGCGGGCGTAGCCGATCTGACGACTTTTACGACGGCGATCATTCAGGCGGAACAACTTGGGGTCAGCATGACCAAAGTTCTTCGCATCCAGTCTGAACAGATGCGTATCAAACGGCGACAGCGCGCCGAGGAAGAGGCGCACAATGCGCCGACCAAGATCAGCATCGTACTGGTGTTGTTGCTTTTGCCAGGACTCTGCGCGGTGCTGATTGGGCCATCGGTCCCTCGACTATGCCGCCAATTCAAAGTCTCCGACTTGTGCGGATGAAGATCACGAATCA